>CAXTDP010000439.1:0-5260 GCA_964242295.1 uncultured Acetobacteraceae bacterium
CCTCCAGGTCGCCGCCCAGCAGGCGGCGGCCCTCGGATGCCAGCCCGGCCTCGATGCCTTCCCGCAGGCTGCCGACCGCGGCGATGGCGCCGACGCCCAGGGCCAGGCATGCCAGCACGATCCGCAGGCCGCGGACACCGGCGCGAAGCTCCCGGGCGGCGTAGCGGAGTGCGATCACGCGGAGACTCCTGCTTCGCCGGCCGCCGCGACCTGCTTGCTGCCGGGCGGCAGGGGATCGTCCGTCATCACCCGGCCGTCGGCGATGCGGATGCGGCGGGTGCAGCGGGCGGCGAGTGCCGGGTCATGGGTGATGAGCAGCAAGGTTGTGCCAAGCTCCTCCTGCATTCCGAACAGCAGGTCCATCACCGCGCGGCCGGTGGCATGGTCCAGGTTGCCGGTGGGCTCGTCCGCTAGGAGCAGACGCGGGCGCGGCGCAAAGGCGCGGGCCAAGGCGACGCGCTGCTGCTCGCCGCCGGAAAGCTGGCCCGGCAGGTGGGTCAGCCGGTGGCCCAGCCCGACCTTGCGCAGGCTGTCCGCGGCGCGGTCGGCAGCGTCGCGCACACCGGCCAGCTCCAGCGGCACGGAGACGTTCTCCAGCGCGGTCATGGTTGGGATCAGGTGGAAGGCCTGGAAGACGATGCCGATGGTCTGGCGCCGGAAGCGGGCCAGGGCGTCCTCGTTCATGGCCGTCAGGTCCTGCCCGGCCACGCGGACGGTACCGCTGGTCGCCTGCTCCAGCCCGGCCAGCACCATCAGCAGGCTGGTCTTGCCGCTGCCGCTGGGTCCGACGATGCCCACGGCCTCGCCGCCCTGGACGTCCAGGGTCACACCCGCCAGGATGTGGACGGGACCGGCTGAGGCGGGCACGGTCAGGCGCAGGTCCCGCACCTCCACCAGTGGCGTGGGGGCGGAATGGGGGTGCAAGGCTGTGTCCATGAAGGCTCCATATGGAACCCGGCGCTGGCTGGCCAACGCCGGGGGTGCCGCGGCACTCCTTTTGTTTACGGGGCGGCCAGCGCACGCACGCACGGTGCGGGTGCTGGTCCTGGGGGACAGCCTGGCCGCGGGCTATGGGCTGGCGGCGGCGGACGGGTTCCAGGCCGTCATGCTGGCGGCGCTGCGGGCGCAGGGGCATGACGTGCGGTTCGTGGACGCCGCCGTGTCGGGCGACACCACCGCAGGCGGGCTGGCGCGGCTGGACTGGGCCTTGGCGGACGGTGCCGATGCCGCGCTGGTGGCACTGGGCGGCAATGACGGCCTGCGCGGGCTGGACCCGGCGGGGACGGAGGCGAACCTCGGCGCCATCCTGGACACCCTGGCGGCCCGGCAGATCCCGGTGCTGCTGTCCGGCATGGTGGCGCCGCCAAACCTTGGGGCGGATTACGGCCGCGCGTTTGCCGCCGTGTTCACCCGGCTGGGCGCGCGGCCCGGCCTGTTGTATGATCCGTTCTTCCTCGAAGGCGTTGCCGCCAACCCTGCCTTGAACCAACCCGACCACATCCATCCTAATCCCGAGGGCGTCCGCCAGGTCGTCGCCCGGCTGCTGTCGCCGATGGAGCAGCTTCTCGCGAAGGTTTCGGCGTGATGGCGGTTCTTATTTGGCCGTCATTGCCAGCAGGCTGCGGCGCGGCAGTCCAGGGGCGGTCCGGACCGCCGTTGTCCCCGGTGGCCTTGGGGTCGAACGGTTGCTCCGCTGCATGCGATGGGAGGGGGTGGCGGGGACGATGAGGCTGTTCGTCGCCCTTGATCTCCCGCGGTCCCTGCGGGAGCGGCTGTCCTGGATGGCCGGGGGACTGCCGGGCGCACGCTGGGTGCCGCCGGAGAACTATCATGTTACTCTGCGCTTTGTCGGCGACCTGCCGGGCTGGCGGGCCGAGGAGGTGGATCAAGCGCTGGCTGCCCTGCGAGCGCCGGGCTTCACCCTGCAGTTGGCTGGGATCGGCACGCACGCGAAGGGCGGCAAGCTGACCACGATGTGGGTTGGGGTGGAGCGCACGCCGCAGCTTGAGCACCTGCAAACCAAGATCGAGACGGCCTTGCAGCGCGCCGGCCTGGAGCGGGAGCGGCGGCGGTTCAATCCCCACGTCACCCTGGCGCGCGTTGACGGGGTTCCGGAGCCCAAGGTCGCCGGCTGGGTGGCGAGCCATAACCTGTTCCGCAGCGAGCCGATGCAGGTTGAGCGGTTCACCCTGTTCAGCTCGCTGCTGGGCAAAGAGCAGGCCGTTTACGTCCCGGAGGTCGAATACGGCCTGGCGTAGCCCCGCCGGATCAGAAGTTCACGTGCGACTTGAAGCCGAACACCGCTGCGTCCCTAATGTTGCCTTGCGTGTTCGGGCGGAAATAGTACTGGAAGTCCGGCGCGAAATCTACGCCGTTGCCGACGTGGATGTTGTAGGTCGCTTCCAGGATCACCGAGTGGCCTTGCACCCCTGTTGCCCCGCCGAGGACCGGCAGGCCTGCATTGAGGTCAAGCCGCTGCTCACGCGCCAGGGCGCTGCTGACCGACGCATAGGTCACCAACAGCCCCACCTGGTCCTGCGGCCGGGCACGCCAGAAGCCGTGGTCGAGCGCCGCGACGTAAACCTCGTCATTGTAGTTCGACAGGGACCCGTCGGCATGGAGGTAGCCTGCCAGCAGCGAGATGCCGTCCAGGGAGCCGGGTCCGTTGCGATAAACCATTTGGTCGGCCAGCGCCCAGTATTCGGTCTTGTTGCCGGTTGGACGCACCCCGGCGTTGAGGGCTTGCAAGCTGCTGAAGAACCCTTGGTTCTGGGCGCTGTCATAGGCGAAGCCGAGCTTGTAGTGCCCTGGCAACTTCGCGGACCCGATCACTGGCTCGTATGCGACTTCGACCGGGATTTCGACGCCATTGGCCCCGGCGCTGCTGAGGTCGAAGCTCGAACGGAAATACTTGTTGCCATACAGGGTCTGGTTGACTTCGTAGGCGCCGACTTGGATGTAGGTTTGCTCGGTCGGGCGCACCCGGACCCGGCCGCCCCACACTGAGTCCGGGTAGGAGCTGATGCCGATATCGGCGCTGGGCAGCAGCTTGGGGTTGCCGCAGACCGAGTTGTTCATGAAATTGCAGTAAAGCGGTGACGCCGCGAAGTCGTTCAGGACCGGCATCCAGCCGACCGCGACATTGACCCGGCCGTTGAGCAACGCTTGCTCGGCATAGCCATAGACGAAGTGCAGAGCCGTGTTGCCGCCGGCCCCGTAGATCTCCTGCGTCGGGTTGAGGCGGTCGCCGAATATCGTGCTGTCAAGGCTGCCCTGGCGGTTCACGATGACGACGTGCGTCTGCAGCCCGGGTATGCGGAGGAGCTTGTTCCAATCGGCGTCCACCTGCAGGCCGACCTGCCCGGCGTAGGTCGCACCCTGCTTCGCGCCGCCGGTGTTGCCGGCGACCTCGGAGATCCAGTCGGCGATGACGTTGATGCCTGCGTTCTGTAGGCTTGTGCGCACGCCGCCCCAGGTGCCGAACAGGTGCTCGGCGGGCGGGGCTTGCGGCGCGTTGGGTGCTGCGAGGGCCTCGCTGGGGCCGATGCTGACGCCGCTGTTGGGGGTTTGCGCGCGGGCGGGATTGACCGGGACTCCGATGGACGCGGCAAGCAGGGCCGCACACGCCACATTGGCGCAACCAACTGCCGATTTCGGCATATCGTTCCTCCGTATGGTTTTTATTTTATTTGATGACGCCAGATGCCGCGGCATCAGTATTTGCGGGCATGACAAGACTTGCCTTGAAACGGACCTGTTTTTATCGTTTTCCGGTGATGGCGTTGGCGTTGGATCAGTCCATCGGCAAACCTTTCTGAAGCATGGTCCCTTCAGGTGCCAAAACGTGACTTATCGTCCTGCAGATGCGATCCATCACGGTCGTGAGTTACGTCACCCTTGCCAGCCACGACGGATGCAGGTGACCGTTCCAAGTGATTCAAGTGGGTTATGGTCCTGCCCTTCTGCCATGGTGACGGAACAAAATTTCCACTGCCGCGGCGTGAAGCGATGCCTGCAATCCTCGGATAGCTGGACGTTTTGCTCCTTCTCCAAAGCTGCATGACGATGCCTGGCTTTTATGCGATGCGCCGTAGCGGCCGGGTTACAAAATCATGTCAACCTCACTTTCGTGATTGGGTCAAGCAGGCATCCTTCGCAAGTTTTCGCGACCGATTTCTGCCCGCGGTGTACGCGGCGTGCAACGGGCCTTGGAGCTTGACTGGCAGGGCACCGCCACCGAGGATCGTGCCACGATGCCCCCACCCACTCTCGTGATCCTGACCGGCGCCGGCGTCAGCGCCGAAAGCGGGCTGAGCACATTCCGCGACCCCGGCGGCATCTGGCAGCGCGTGCGACTTGAGGACGTGGCGACGCCGGAGGCCTTTGCCCGCGACCCCGCGGGCGTCCACGCGTTCTACAACGCCCGTCGCGCGCAGTTGCCGGACGCGCAGCCGAATGCCGCCCACCTCGCCTTGGCCCGGCTGGAGCGGGAATGGCCCGGCGCCTTCCTGCTGGTGACGCAGAACGTAGACGACCTGCATGACCGCGCCGGCAGCCGCCCGCTGCACATGCATGGCGAGCTGTGCCGGGTCCGCTGCCTGGCCTGCGATGCGCGCCATGGGTGGGCGGCGGACCTGTTTGTGGACACGCCCTGCCCTGCCTGCGGCACTCCGCGGCTGCGTCCGGACATCGTTTGGTTTGGGGAGATGCCGATGGGCATGGACCGGATTGGCGCGGCGCTGGAGGAGTGCGGGCTGTTCGCCTCGGTCGGCACTTCCGGCAACGTGTATCCCGCCGCGGGCTTCGTGCAGGAGGCGGCGGGGGCGCATACGGTGGAGCTGAACCTGGAGCCATCCGCCGGGTCGGCGTTGTTCGACGAGGTGCACCATGGCCCGGCGACGCAGGTGGTGCCGGCCTGGGTGGAAGGGATGCTGCGGCAATGGACGTAGGCGCTGCCACCGTGGACGACGCCGGGTTGGATGCCCTGGCCAGCGAGGTCCGGGCCTGCACGGTTTGCGCGGACAAGCTGCCGCTTGGACCGCGCCCGATCATCCGGGTGTCGGCGACGGCGACGCTGCTGATTGCGAGCCAGGCGCCGGGCACGCTGGTCCACGCCAGCGGCACGCCTTGGATGGACGCCAGCGGGCATCGGCTGCGCGGCTGGCTCGGCCTTACGCCGGGGGAGTTCTATGACCCGGCGCGGGTTGCCATCCTGCCGATGGGGTTCTGCTATCCCGGGCGCCTGCCGCGCGGCGGCGAC
>CAXTDP010000440.1:0-5256 GCA_964242295.1 uncultured Acetobacteraceae bacterium
CGCTCGGCATCGGCACCACCAACACGATCATCGCGATGCTCGTGGTCTGGTGGCCGAAGTTCGCCCGCCTCGCCCGTTCCCTCGTCTTGCAGCAGCGCGCCCGCGAGTATGTCGAGGCGGCCCTGGTCGCGGGATATGGGCCAGTCCGAATTCTAGGTCGCCATATCATCCCCAATGCGATCGGCCCGTTGGTCGTGCTGCTCACGCTCGATGTGGGCAACGCCATCATCACCTTCGCCGGGCTGTCGTTCCTCGGGCTCGGCGTGGTGCCGCCCACGGCCGAATGGGGCGCCATGGTCGCCGAGGGCCGGCAATTGGTGCAGCAGTGGTGGGTGGCGGCCTTCCCGGGCTTCGCCATCCTCAGCATCGTCCTGGGCTTCAACTTCTTCGGCGATGGCGTGCGTGACTGGCTCGACCCAAAGGCGGGCGTCCGATGAGCGCCACACTGCCCCGCCCGGCACCGCGCATCGAGGGCGGGGAGGCACAGCCTGCCCCGGTGCTGGAGGTCCAGGACCTGCACACCCATTTCCCGACCAGTCTGGGCACGGTGCGCGCCGTGGACGGCGTGTCCTTCTCGGTCGGCGCCGGCGAGACCCTTGGCATCGTCGGCGAGTCCGGGTCCGGCAAGAGCATGACGGCCTTGTCCATCATGCGCCTGATCGAGGCGCCCGGCCGGGTCGCGGGCGGGTCGATCCGCTTCCAGGGCCGCGATGTCCTGACGATGCCGCCATCCTCGTTGCGCGCCATGCGCGGCAACCAGGTCGCGATGGTGTTCCAGGACCCGATGACGTCGCTCAACCCGGTGCTCCGCGTCGCGCGACAGCTGACGGAAGCCATGACCGTGCATGGCCGCGGCCGTGCCGAGGCCGGCCGCCGCGCCGTGTCGCTCCTGCGCCGCATGGGGTTCACCACCCCCGAGCGCACCGTCCGCGCCTTCCCGCATCAGCTCTCCGGGGGCATGCGCCAGCGTGTCGTGCTTGCGATGGGCATGAGCAACGAGCCTGCCCTGCTGCTGGCCGACGAGCCCACCACCGCCCTCGATGTCACCATCCAGGCGCAGATCCTCGAATTGATGCGCGAGCTCAACGCCGAGTTCGGCACCGCCATCGTGCTGATTAGCCACGATCTCGGTGTCATCGCCGGGCTCTGCACCCGCGTCGTCGTCATGTATGCCGGCGAGATCGTGGAGGAGGGCCCGACCGACCAGGTCCTCGCCAACCCGCGCCATCCCTACACCTGGGCGCTGATGAACGCCGTGCCGCGCCTCGACTCGGAACTCGGCTCCCGGCGTCTTTCCACCATTGAGGGCATGCCGCCAAACCCGCTCGCCCAGCCGCAGGGTTGCCGCTTCGCGCCGCGGTGCCCGTTCCGGCAGCCCATATGTGACCGTCACCCCGACCTGCTGCCGATGGGAAAGGGCCGGGCTTCCCGCTGCTGGGTCGCTGCCGAGGGCCTGCATTTCACACGCCCGGCGCTGCCCGCCTCCCCGGCTGCACCGGAGGCTGCCCGGATCGACCCTCTTGCCCCGCCGCTGCTCCGCGCCACGAACCTGGTGAAGCACTTCCCCGTTCCAAGTGCGGGCCTGTTCGGTCGCAGGCGCGTCGTCCATGCCGTGGACGGCATCAGCCTTGATGTCCGGCGCGGCGAGGTGCTCGGCGTCGTCGGCGAGTCCGGCTGCGGCAAGTCCACACTGGGCCGCACCCTGCTGCGCGTCCATCGGCCCGATTCCGGGACGATCACCTTCGACGGCCAATCGATCGGTTCCGCCTCGCAATCCGCGATCCGCCCGCTCCGCCGCCGGATGCAGATGGTGTTCCAGGACCCTTACGGCAGCCTCAACCCGCGCATGACCGTGGGTGCCACGCTGGCCGAGCCGCTGCACTGCTACGGGCTGGGGGGCGAGGGTGGCGCTGCCCGCCGGGTCGGCGAGTTGCTGGACACTGTCGGCCTGCCGCCGACCGCAGCCGGCCGCTACCCCCACGAGTTCTCCGGCGGCCAGCGTCAACGGGTGGCCATCGCGCGGGCGCTCGCCTTCGAGCCCGACTTCATCATCGCCGACGAGCCGATCTCCGCACTCGACGTCAACATCCAGGCACAGATCATCAACCTGATGGTGGAATTGCAGGAACGCCTTCATCTGACGTATCTGTTCATCGCCCATGACCTTGCCGTGGTACGCCATATATCGGATCGCGTCCTGGTGCTCCATCTGGGAAAGGTTGCCGAGATGGGGTCGGCGGCCGACGTGTTCGCCAACCCTTTGCACCCCTACACGCGCTATCTGATCTCCGCCGTCCCTGTTCCCGATGCCGTGGCGGAACGCGGCCGCACCCGCATGCTGCTCCACGGCGAAGCGGCCAGCGCCATCGATCCGCCTTCGGGCTGCCGGTTCCGCACCCGTTGCCCGCTGGCAAGGGCGATCTGCACGGAGATGGAACCGTTGCCGATTGAACACCGGCCGGGTCACGTCGCAACCTGCCACTTTCCTGGCTGATATACACAGGCCGGCTCGCTCGACGTGCTGGTCTACAACGCTGGCCTCTCCGTTGTAGGCGATCCGCTCACGCTCGACGCAGGTGCCGTCGAACGCATGATCGACGTCAATTTGCCGGGCGCCTATCATGCTGCTGTGGCTGCGGCCCGCAAGATGCCGGATCGTGGCCGCATCATCTTGATCGACTGAACCGACGGCGATCGGGTCCCCGTTGAAGGCCTGGCAGCCTACGCCATGACCAAGTCCGCCCTGCAGGAAGCCGCTCGCGAACTGGCACGGGATTACGGTGCACGGTCAATTACGGTGAACGTGGTCCAGCTGAGACCGACCGACACGGACACGAACCCAGCCGACGGCCCGAATGTGGAAGCCATGCACGCCGTCATGGCGTTGAAGCGGCATGGCAAGGCGAGTGAAGTGGCGGAGTTCGTCCTTTTTCTTGCAAGCTCGTCCACCCGGGGCGTCACGGGAGCCATGTACACAATCGAAGGCGGGTTCGGTACGTGACCGGACATCGGAAGAGTGGCTGAAGCGACCGAGGCGAACTAACGGTGCGCTGCCGGGCTGGACCAGGCAGTGGCCAAGCCGCCATCGACGGGCAAGACGGAGTAAGCCTTACCCCTTCAGGGAAAGCGCCCCCAGCTCCTCGAGATCGAGGTCGCGTTCCAGGCTGTGGAGGGTTTCGTCATCGATCTGGTGTGCGCGGTGCAATCGGACCAACTCGGCCCGGGCCGCCTCGACCGCGGCGAGGATGATGCCATAATGGGCTTCGATCGCATCGGCGCGTTGGGCCGGCGTCCCAGTGTAGTCGACCGCGAGCGACACCCGGCGGGTATACTGTTCGAGCAAGCGGGGGTGGATGACGGTGCCGTCCGGGTCCCGTGCGTGCCGCTCGACCGCCGCCAGCTTGGCCTTGGCCAGGACCGTTTCGGCTGCGAACAGGCCCATGGCGGGCGCGTCCTCCTCCGTGCGGCGCAGCCCCGTCCAGCGGATCACCAAGCCGAGCGTCGAGCCCTGGACGAGAACGGTGACGAGGATGACGGTGAAGGCGGTGAGCAGCATGAAATCGCGCCCAGGCATCGCGTCAGGCAAGGTCAGCGCGACCGCCAGCGTGACCACGCCGCGCATGCCGGCCCAGCCCATGACCAGTGCGGCCGGCCGAGCGGCGCTTCTTGGCCGATACCAGCCGTGGTCAGGCCGCGCAGCAGCATGTCCGATCCCCAGATCCAGGCGAGCCGGGCTAGGGTGAGCGAGACGACGATGGCGAGTAGCGGAGCCGCCATGTCCGCCAGCACGCGCTCCACCCCGCCGGCGCGTTCGAGAATGTCGCGCAAGGAGAAACCGATGAGCACGAATACCGAGGCCTCGAACAGGAACACCATCACCTGCCAGAACGAGGTGCCCTTGAGCCGCACCGCAGCGGAGAAGATCACGTGCTGCTGCTAGCCCATGACGAGACCGGCGGTGACGGTCGCGATGACGCCCGAAACCTGCACGGCCTCGCCGGTCATGTAGGCGACCCATCCCACCAGGGCCGAGGTGACGACCAAGAGCAGCTCGTCTGCCAGCCGGCGCGCGACCGTTACCCACAGCAGGCCGATGGCAAGCCCGACCCCGACGCCGCCTGCCGCGAGCAGCGCGAAGCGGCCCAGCGCCGCCGCCGGGTCGAACACGTCGCCCATGGCAGCAGCGACAGCGAAGCGGAAGATGACGAGCCCGGTCGCGTCGTTGAGCAGGCTTTCCCCTTCCAGCAGCGTCGACAGGCGGCGCGGCAGCTCCACCCGTTGCAGCACCGCTCGGGCAGACACGGCGTCCGGCGGCGATACGATGGCGCCCAGCGCGGCACAGGCTGCCCAAGGCAGCGACGGCATCATTCAATGGATTACGACCGCGACCACAAGCGTGGTGAACACGACCGCGCCGATAGCGAGGGCGAGGATGCCGACCAAATGTCGGCGGAAGCGCGCCAGCGCGGTGTTCCAGGCGCCGTCCATGAGCAACGGCGGTAGGTAAAGCACGAGCACCAGGTCAGGATCGAGATGGACCGCAGGGATGCCGGGGATGAAGGCGAGCGCCCCGCCGCCGATCAGCAGCGCCACCGATGGCGGCCAGCGCAGGCGCTGAGCCAGCCAGTGTAGCACCAAGGATGGCGGCTAACATGCCGATAACCAACTCGAACGTTTCTACAGGGTGCATGCCGGCTCCGACTGGGGGGTGCAGTCAGAGTAGCGGATCATCGCCATGATGCCGACCAAGCTTTCCTTCGACTGCGTCATGGTTTGGCGGCCCGGCTTCCAGTGTAGGCAGCTTACGGGTGCGTCCCCTGCCCCGCTTGTGCGCCGGCAACGGCACCAAATGGCGATTGCGCCAGGCGCTACGGGCGGCACTACGGGCAGCCAGGTGCGCCTGGTCGGGTATGTGCGGCCAGCCAAGCCGCTGCGGCGGTGAGGCGGGCCGGCCATGGGCCGGAGCTACCATCGCAGAGGCCGCAATAGACGGCGCAGCAAGCTCGGCGAGCCTTTTACCGGCGTGGCTCAGATCAAGGTACCGCCCAAAACGAGAGATCCTTTACCGTCAGTGCTCTATCGGTTTCCGGTGGGGACTGTTGCAAGATTGGGGGTCACGCCGCGATAGCCGCTGGCGGATGTGGATCGTTGGCGGCTTGGAAGCGCTGCCCGAAGCCGGAACCGATCGTGCCGTTGTAGATGGCGCACCGAACCTGCAGCAGCAGGTCAGCGCCGCGTCGCGACCAGCGCATCTGC
>CAXTDP010000441.1:0-5253 GCA_964242295.1 uncultured Acetobacteraceae bacterium
GGACCCTCGGCCAGGCTGTCGGGCCAGCGCAGGCGCTTGTCCTGCACCACCGTCCGCATCGTGCCGTCCGGGGCGCGCAGCTTGAGCGCATCGTCCTCCGGGCTCGTCACCCAGATGTTGCCCTTGGCGTCCATCCACAAGCCGTCGGCGACGTTCGTGGTGCCCACCTTGGTCACTGCCGCGGCCAGGCGGGCCGGGGCGACGGTCGGGTTCGTCAGGATGCTGGTGGGCAGGCGATACAGCGTCTTGCCGGTCAGCGCCTGCCAATACAGGAAACGCCCCTGCCGGTCCAAGGCGATGCCATCCGCCGAGAACTTGACCTGGCGCTTGTCAGGCCGCCGCAACTCCTGCCCGTCGATGTGGACGATCACGTCCGACTCGACCTGCGTGCTGGGATAGCCGTCCAGCACCCTGCGCGGCTTGCCGGTCCGCAGGTCTACCACCAGCAGCGCCCCGCGCACCCCGCTGTCGGTAATGTAGGCCCAGCGCCCATCCGGGCTGATGCGCACGTCGTTCAGGTAGCTGCCCTGGGGGATGGTGTCACGGCCGAAGCGGATGACCTGCAACACCTTGTCGGAGGCGAGGTCCACCTTCACCAGCTTCGGCCCGCCATCCAGGTTGAACTCGTTGCCCGGCGCCGCCGGGTCCAGAATCCATAAGAAGCCCTGCGGGTCCACCGTCACGCTCTGCACGCAAACGAAGTGGTCGCCGTTCGACAGCGGCTTCAGGTTGCGCCAGGCGTTCCACTCCGCATTCGGATAGGGCTTGAGGCTGCCATCCTTCATCACCTCGGCGACCGATATCTCCACGTCCTGCTCCCAGCGTGGGAAGTTGACGAAGATGCGGCCCTGCGGCGACACGGCGACGCCGGTGACCTGCTGCTCGAACGTCGCCACCTGGGTCAGCTTGTCCGCATCGGCGGCAGCGCCTTGCGCCTGGGCGCGGCTGACGGCAGCCGCGGCCAGCAGGGCGATCAGGGTGCGGCGGTGAAGGTTGGGCATGGTGGGGTCCTCGGCTGCAATGCGCCCTGGACGCGGCGGGGGGCACCGGGTTGCGGACGGGGAACCCGGCAACACCATCCTGTGTTGCACCGAGTCAAGCAAGCGAGGGACGCAATGACGGACAAGTTCAAGCCTGGCGACAAGGTCAAGTGGGGCACATCCCAGGGCGGCACCGAGGGCACGGTCGAGAAGAAGGTGACCTCCGAAACCCATGTCAAAGGCCACGTCGCCAAACCGACCAAGGACGAGCCGCAGTTCGTGGTGAAGTCGGCGAAAAGCGGCAAGGAGGCCGTGCACAAGCCGGAGGATTTGAAGAAAGCTTAGCCGCGCTGCCCTGCTCCCTCTGGGAGAGGGTTGGGGTGAGGGAGGCCAGAAGCACGGGTGTTGTTGCTATAGGCGCAAGCAGCCGTGGGTGATTACGGCATGGCTTTGGCGGCTCCCCTCACCCCAACCCTCTCCCAGAGGGAGAAGGAGAAGGAAGCGTTCATCTTTACATAAGGATATCTTTATGTAATATGGGGGCATGGAGCCACTCCTTACTGCCCTGCGCGCCTGCGCCGAACCCACTCGCTTGCGCCTGCTGGCGCTGGCTGCGCATGGGGCGTTCTGCGTCATGGAGTTCACCGAGATCCTGGGGCAAAGCCAGCCCCGGCTGTCCCGCCACCTCAAGCTGCTGTGTGACGCCGGGCTGCTGGACCGGGTGCGGGAGGGCACGAACGTCTGGTTCGCCCTGCCGTCCGACGCCGCGCCGGACGTTGCGCCAGTGCTGGAATTGCTGGCCCGCCTGCCGGAGGACGACCCCGTGCTGTCCGCCGACCGTCGCGGCGCCGCCCGAGTATTGGCGGAGCGGGCACGTATCGCGTCGGACACCTTCCGCCGCCAGGGCGCAGATTGGGACGAGATGCGCGCCCTTGGGCTGCCCGCAGCCGACGTCGAGGCGGCACTGCTGTCGCTGTTGCCCGGCGAGAAGCTGGGCCGCCTGCTCGACATCGGCACTGGCACGGGACGGATGCTGGAACTGCTCGCGCCGCGCGTCCGCTCCGGCTTGGGGATAGACGCCAGCCGCGCCATGCTGGCCCTCGCCCGCTCCCGGCTGGCCAAGCCAGGGCTGGCGCATCTCGGCGTCCGCCAGGCCGACATGTATCGCCTGCCGCTGTCGCCGAGCTATGACGTGGCGGTGCTGCAGATGGTGCTGCACTATGCCGAGGACCCCGCGGCCGTGTTGGCGGAGGCGGCCCGCGTGCTGGTTCCGGGCGGGCGGCTGATCGTCGTGGACCTGGCGGGACACCGACGCGCCGATCTGACGGAGCGCCTGGCCCACCGCTGGCCCGGCTTCACCGACGCTGCCATGCGCGATCTGCTGCGCGCCCCTGGCCTGCTGCCCGGCCGGCCCATATCGGTGCCCGGTGCGCTGGAGGTCCGGCTGTGGCCCGCCAGCCTCCCTGTCGCCGCCTCGGATGGTGCCGCCGAACCCCGCCGTGAACTTGTCTCAGAGGACGCTTGATGACCCGACCCCACTTGCTCGACGCCCTGCGTGACCAGGTCCTGCTATGCGACGGCGGCATGGGCAGCCGCGTGCAGGCGCTGACGCTGGACGTGGAGAAGGACTACTGGAACCAGGAGAACTGCACCGAAGTCTTGAACCTGTCCCGCCCGGACCTGGTGCGCGAAATCCACCGCGGCTACTTCGAGGCCGGGGCGGACATGGTGGAAACCAACACCTTCGGCGGCTCGCCGATCACCCTGGGCGAGTTTGACCTGCAGGATCGCACCCATGAAATAAACAAGGTCGCGGCGGAGTTGGCGCGGGAAGCCGCGGACAGCTTCGCCGACGGACGCCATCGCTGGGTGCTCGGCAGCATCGGGCCGGGCACCAAGCTGCCGTCGCTCGGCAACATCGCCTATGACCCGCTGGAGGCGGCGCTGGCCGCGCAGTCCCGCGGCCTGATTGCCGGCGGCGTGGACGCCATCCTGATCGAAACCTGCCAGGACACCCTGCAGATCAAGGCGGCCGTCAACGGCGCCAAGATCGCTCGCGCCGAGGCCGGCACGGACACGCCGATCTTCGTGCAGGTCACGGTGGAAACGACCGGGACGCTGCTGGTCGGGCCGGATATTGCCGCGGCGGCGACGGTGATCCATGCGCTGGACGTGCCGTTGATCGGCCTAAACTGCGCCACGGGTCCGCAGGAGATGAGCGAGCATGTCCGCTGGCTCGCCGCCAACTGGCCCGGCCTGCTGTCGGTGCAGCCGAACGCCGGGCTGCCGGAGCTGGTGGACGGCAAGACGCACTACCCGCTCGACGCGGATCAGATGGCGAGCTGGGTGGAGCGGTTCATCAGCGAGGACGGGCTGAACCTGATCGGCGGCTGCTGCGGCACCAACACCAGCCACATCCAGGCGCTGGACGCAATGTTGCGGCGCCGGGCCAGCGGGCGGGGCGGCTACCGGCCGGCGCCGGTGGCGCGCAAGCCCGTTTGGGTCCCGGCCGTCGCTAGCCTGTATGGCCAGACTGCGCTGCGGCAGGAGAACAGCTACTTCTCCATCGGCGAGCGCTGCAATGCCAACGGGTCGAGGAAGTGGCGCGAGCTGCAGGAGGGTGCGGACTGGGACGGCTGCGTCGCCATGGGCCGCGAGCAGATCGCCGAGGGCAGCAACAGCCTGGACGTGTGCACCGCCTTCGTCGGGCGCGACGAGGTGATGGAGATGAACGAGGTCATCACCCGCTTCACCAGCAGCGTGAACTCGCCGCTGGTTATCGACAGCACCGAGGCGATCGTGCTGGAGGCGGCGTTGCGCCTGCATGGCGGCAAGCCCATCATCAACTCGATCAATTTCGAGGATGGCGAAGAGGCCGCCGAAATCCGCATGAAGATGGCGCGCAAGTTTGGCGCCGCGGTGATCGCGCTGACCATTGACGAGGAGGGCATGGCCAAGACGCCCGAGGCCAAGCTCGCCATCGCCCGCCGCCTGGTGGACTTCGCCTGCACCAAGCACGGCCTGCCGCAATCCGACCTGCTGATTGATCCGCTGACGTTCACGGTGGCGACCGGCAACGAGGATGACCGCAAGCTGGGCCAGTGGACGCTGGAGGGGATCAAGCTGATCCGCGACGCCTTCCCGGACATCCAGATCATCCTGGGGCTGTCCAACATCTCCTTCGGCCTCAACCCGGCGGCCCGGGCCGTGCTCAACTCGGTGTTCCTGGACCATGCGGTCAAGGCGGGCATGACCGGCGCCATCGTCCACGTCAGCAAGATACGCCCGCTGCACCTGATCGCCCCCGAGGAGGTGCAGGTGATGGAGGACCTGCTGTTCGATCGGCGGCGTGAGGGCTACGACCCGCTGCAGGCGTTGCTGGCGATGTTCGCCGACCGCAAGGCCGCCGACGCCGTGAAGAAGGTCCGTGCCGAAACCGTTGAGGGCCGCCTGAAGGACCGGATCGTGGACGGCGACCGCAAGGGCCTGGCTGACGAGCTGGACGAGGCGATGCTGACCAACGCGCCGCTGGACATCATCAACAACGTCCTGCTGGACGGCATGAAGGTGGTCGGCGAGCTGTTCGGCGCCGGCAAGATGCAGCTTCCGTTCGTACTGCAATCCGCCGAGACCATGAAGGCCGCCGTCGCCCACCTGGAGCCGCATATGGAGCGGGTGGAGGGCCAGGAGAAAGGCACCATCGTGCTCGCCACCGTGAAGGGGGACGTGCACGACATCGGCAAGAACCTGGTAGATATCATCCTGACCAACAACGGCTACCGGGTGGTCAACCTGGGCATCAAGGTCGGGCTGGCCGACATGGTCGCCGCCGCCAAGCAGCACCGCGCCCACGCCATCGGCATGAGCGGGCTGCTGGTGAAGTCCACCGTGGTAATGCGGGAGAACCTGGAGGAGATGGGGCGCCAGGGCCTCGATATTCCCGTCATGCTCGGCGGCGCGGCGCTGACCCGCAACTACGTCGAGGACGACTGCGTGCAGGCCTACGCCTGCGGGCGGGTGGTGTATGCGCGCGACGCCTTCGACGGCTTGCACCTGATGGACAAGGTGACGGGCAACGGCTTCGACGATTACCTGGCCGCCGTGCAGTCGAAGCGGTCGGGCAAGGCACGCAACACCAAGCGCACCCTGGGCCAGGCCGACGCCCGCGCATTCCGCCCGGTGGACGTGGCCGCCGTGCAGGCTCGGCGCCAACGCATCACCCGCGATGTGCCGGTGGCCGAGCCGCCGTTCTGGGGCGCCCGGGTGATCGAGG
>CAXTDP010000442.1:0-5248 GCA_964242295.1 uncultured Acetobacteraceae bacterium
GTGCGCCGTCAGCACCGCGGTCGCATTCACCACCCCAGGCTGCCGCGCCAGCAGAGCCTGCGCCGCCGCCCGCACCGGCTCCATCGCCGCCGCCGCAGCCCGGTCCGACCGCAACGCCAGGTGGACCAGCCCATCCCGGGCTTCCAGGCTGTCCACCAGCCCGGCCGCCACGATGTCCCTCCCGGTCCGGGGATCAGTCAGTGTGCGCAGGCACTCCCGCAACGTGTCGGGCGTCGGACGGGCGGTGGAGAAGGCAGCCATTGCTTGTATATCCCCTGGGCGCGGTCAATATGCAGACGAACCGTGCCCGCCATATGGCGGAGCGGCGGCCCGGCTGCAAACCGACCCGACGCAAACTTCTGGAGCCATCGCACCCTTATGTCTTGGAACAACGGTGGCGGACCTTCGCCCTGGGGCACTCCCGGCAACACGCCCCCGCGCAAGCCCAACCAGCCCAATCGTGGGCCGTGGAGCGGGCAGGGCGTGCCCGACATGGATGAGGTGCTGCAGCGCATCCAGGCCGGCGTCCGCCGCGTCCTGCCCGGCGGACCCGGCGGCGGTCGCGGCAGCCCGCAGGCGAACGGTCGGCTGCTGGGCCTGATCGGCCTGGTGGCATTGGTGGCGTGGCTCGCTAGCGGCTTCTACCGCGTCCAGCCGGACCAGGAGGGCGTGGTGCTGCGCTTCGGCGCCTTTGTCGGCAAGACGGCGCCGGGCCTGAACTACCACATTCCCTGGCCCATCGAGACCGCGCTGACCCCCGCCACCACCTTGATCAACCGCATCGAGGTCGGCTACCGCGGCGCGCCTGACACCAACCGTGTCTTCTCCGGCGGCGATGCAGGCCGCGACAGCAACCGTGTCGCAGCGCGGGACGTGCCGCAGGAGGCGCTCATGCTGACCGGCGACGAGAACATCATTGACATCAACCTGTCGGTGTTCTGGCGCATCCGCGACGCCGGCGGCTTCCTGTTCAACACCCGCAACCCCGAATACACCGTGAAGTCCGCCGCCGAGAGCATGATGCGCGAGGTGATCGGCCGCACCCCCATCCAGCCCGCCCTGACCGAAGCCCGCGCCAGCATCGAGGAGCAGGTCAAGTCCGGCACCCAGGGCATCCTCGACCAGTATGGCACCGGCGTGGAGATCACCCAGGTCCAACTCCAGAAGGTGGACCCGCCCAACGCCGTCATCGAAAGCTTCCGCGACGTCCAGCGCGCCAGCACCGACGCCGAAACCGCCCGCAACGAGGCCGAAAGCTTCCGCAACGATATCGTGCCCCGCGCCCGCGGCGACGCCGCCCGCTTGACGGCGGAGGCTGATGGCGCCCGCCAGGCCAATATCGCCGAGGCTGGGGGCCAAGCCCAACGGTTCCTCAGCGTTTACAACGCCTATACCGCCGCCAAGGATGTGACCCTCCGCCGCCTGTATATCGAAACGATGCAGGAGATCTTGACCAAGTCGCCCAGCATCGTCGTGGACGACAGGCTGCGTGGCATCGTGCCGTACCTGCCGCTCGACACCGTGCGCCCGCCCGCGCCAGCCCAGCCGCCGGCAGGGCCAGCGCGATGAGCCGCCTCATGCTCGCCGGCATCGCTGCTGTCGTCGTCCTGGTCCTGGCCGCCGCCAGCCTGTTCACCGTCGGGCAAACCGAGCAGGTCCTCATAACCCAGTTCGGCCAGCCCATCCGGGTCATCAACACGCCGGGCCTGCACGTGAAGGTGCCGTTCGTCCAGACGGTCATCAACTTCGACCGCCGCCTGCTGGACTTCGAGACGCCTGGCGAGGAGGTCATCCTTTCCGACCAGCGCCGGCTGATCGTGGACAGCTTCACCCGGTTCCGCATCACAGACCCGCTGCGTTACTTCCAGACCGTCGGACCCAACGAGAACAACATCCGTGGGCGCCTCAACTCCGTGGTGACATCCGCCTTGCGCCGTGCCCTAGGCGGCGAAACCCTGCTGAACGTGCTGTCCGCCGACCGTGGCCGCATCATGGGCCTGGTGCGCGGCCAGGTGACGGACGAGATGCGCCAGTTCGGCGTCGCCGTTGAGGACGTGCGCCTGCGCCGCGCCGACCTCCCCGAGGAGAACACGACCGCGATCTTGAACCGCATGAAGTCCGAGCGTGAGCGCATCGCCCGCCAGGCCCGCGCCGAGGGCGCCGAGGCATCGGCCCGCATCCGCGCCGACGCCGAACGCGAGCGCACCGTGCTGCTGGCCCGCGCCCGTGCCGAGTCCGACCGGCTGCGCGGCGAGGGCGAGCGGGAATCCACCAAGATCTACGCCGATGCGTTCGGCAGGGATCCGGAGTTCTACAGCACCTACCGCACCCTGCAGGCCTATCGGGACA
Source organism: uncultured Acetobacteraceae bacterium (assembly GCA_964242295.1). GTDB lineage: Bacteria > Pseudomonadota > Alphaproteobacteria > Acetobacterales > Acetobacteraceae > DASWOJ01. The sequence continues at coordinate 2,350 of CAXTDP010000442.1, forward strand.
CCTTCACCAGCGGCCAGTCCCGCCTGGTGCTGACGCCGGACAGCGACTTCCTGCGCATGTTGCGCGAGGCTCCGAAGCCATGATCCCTTTTGCAATCCAGCTTGGCACCACATGTTGCGTCATACTTGACCGGAAATCGGCCTACCTACGGGAGTCCTGAGATGCGTCGTCACACCCTCCGCGCCCTGGCGCTTGCCAGCGTATTCGCCTTGCCCGCCGTCATCCCTGCCTTCGTGGCACGGCCTGCCCAGGCCCGTGGCGCCGGCGACAGCTTCGCCGACCTGGCCGCGCAGTTGCTGCCGGCAGTGGTGAACATCAGCTCCACCCAAAAGGCCGATGTGCGGGCCGACCGGGATGCCGGGCCGGAAGTGCCGCAGTTCCCGCCGGGCAGCCCGTTCGAGCAGTTCTTCCGCGACTTCCTGGACCGCAACCGTCCGGGGGGCCAGCAGGGCCGCCGCGGCGGGCCGCAGCAGGGTCCCCAGGGGCCGCGAGGCGACGGCGAGGGTGCGGTCAGCCTTGGCTCCGGCTTCATTATTGACCCCACTGGCTACATCGTCACCAACAACCATGTGATTGACGGCGCTGATAAGATCAGTGTCACCCTGCAGGACAACACGACGCTGAAGGCGACGCTGGTCGGCAAGGATGACAAGGCCGACCTGGCCCTACTGAAAGTCGAGTCTGACAAGCCGCTGAAGTTCGTGCCATTCGGCGACAGCGACACCGGGCGTGTCGGCGACTGGGTGCTGGCCATCGGCAACCCCTTCGGCCTCGGCGGCTCGGTCACAGCCGGCATCGTCAGCGCCCGCGGGCGCGACATCCGCCAGGGTCCCTACGACGACTTCATCCAGACCGACGCCGCCATCAACCGCGGCAACTCCGGCGGCCCGCTGTTTAACATGAACGGCGAGGTCATCGGCATCAACACCGCCATATACTCGCCAAGCGGCGGTTCGGTCGGCATCGGCTTCTCCGTCCCGTCGAACATGGCGAAGGCCGTGGTGCAGCAGCTCCGCGACTACGGCCGGGCACGCCGCGGCTGGCTGGGCGTCAACATCCAGCAGGTCACCCCCGACATCGCCGAAAGCCTGGGCCTGAAGGACAGCAGCGGCGCCCTGGTCGCCCGCGTGACCGACGACGGCCCGGCGGCCAAGGCGAACATCCACAACGGCGACGTGATCCTGCGCTTCAACAGCCAGGACGTGAAGGAGATGAAGACCTTGCCGCGTATCGTCGCCGAGACGGTGATCGGCAAGGATGTCCCGGTCGTCGTCTGGCGCGACGGTAAGGAAGTAACCGTGCAGGCCCAGGTCGGCGAGTTGCCCGACAGCCCTCAGCAGGTCGCCAGCAACACCCCAGTGCCGCCGCGCCCGCCCGCCAACCGCAACACAGAGATCAGCGGCCTGGGCGCCCGCCTGTCGTCCATCACCGACGAGATGCGCGACAAGTTCAAGATCGGTGCGGACCAGAAGGGCGTCGTTGTGACCGACGTGTCGCCGGACGGCGCCGCGGCCGGGCGTGGCCTCAAGCCCGGCGACGTGATCGTCGAAGTGCAGCAGGAACCCGTCAGCAGCCCGGCCGATGTGCAGGAGCGCATGGACCGCTACCGCAAGCAGAACCGCAAGACCGTGCTGATGCTGGTGCAGAGCAGCGAGGGCCTGCGCTGGGTACCGGTGCCGCTCACCACGGACAGCATACGCAAGCAGGGCTGACATCAACCGGGACCCGGGCACTTGGCCCGGGTCCCGACCTGCCCATGCCACATCCCGAGACTTGGCTGAAGGTCCTGCCGGACGGCCTGTTCTGCGAACCCGGCGGCTTCCACATAGATCCCGTGCGGCCTGTCGCCCGCGCGATCATCACCCACGCCCATAGCGACCACGCCCGCCCCGGCCACGATGCCGTGCTCGCCAGCCCCGAAACCCTCGCCCTGATGGATGTCCGCATGGGCCAGGGTCGCGCCGGCGCCATTCAGCAGGCCCTGGAATATGGCGAGGTGGTAGACCTCAACGGCGTGCGCGTCTGGATGGAGCCTGCAGGGCACGTGCTCGGCAGCGCCCAGGTGGCAATGGAGTGGCGCGGCAGCCGCGCCGTCGTCAGCGGAGACTACAAGCGCCAGCCAGACCCGACCTGCCGCCCATTCGAGGCGATCCCCTGCGATGTCTTCGTGACCGAGGCCACCTTCGCCCTCCCGGTATTCCGCCATCCTCCGGCGGAGCATGAGGTGGCGAAGCTGCTGGACAGTGTGGCCCTGTTCCCGGACCGCACGCATGTCATCGGCGCCTACGCGCTGGGCAAGGCGCAGCGGCTGATTGCGCTGCTCCGCCGGGCCGGCTGGGACCGGCCAATTTACCTGCATGGCGCCCAGGTGGCGCTCTGCGACGCCTATGAACGCATGGGCATCCCTCTGGGCGACCTGCGCCCGGCCACCGCCAAGTCCAAGGCGGACAAGGAACTCCTGCGTGGCGCCATCGTCATCGCCCCGCCTGGCGCCATCACCGGCCCCTGGGCACGGCGCATGGCCGACCCGGTGGTCTGCAACGCCTCTGGCTGGATGCAGGTGCGCCAGCGCGCCCGCAGCAAGGGCGTTGAACTCCCCTTGGTCATCAGCGACCACAGCGACTGGGACGAGCTGAACGCCACCCTCGACGAGGTCGCCGCCCCGGAAGTCTGGGTCACCCACGGCCGCGAGGAGGCCCTGATCCACGAAGCCGCCAAGCGCGGCATCCGCGGCCGCGCGCTCCGCCTGGTAGGCTACGGCGACGAAGAAGAAGAGGACGCACCCCCACCAGCCCAGGCGGAGCAGCCATGAGCACCGTCGCCGCCATCAGTCCCCTCTCCCTCCGAGAGAGGGTCAGGGTGAGGGAAACGGCAAGCACCGCCTCCTCCCCACCCGAAC
>CAXTDP010000443.1:0-5247 GCA_964242295.1 uncultured Acetobacteraceae bacterium
GCCACATGGTCGCGTCCGTGCTGCCCAGGGTGGCGTAGGCGTAGATGCCGATCTCGTCGTTCTGGTTGCCCTGGCGCTCGATCCGCCCTTCCCGCTGCTCGATCTGGCTCGGCAGCCACGGCACGTCGAGGTGGTGGAGGGCCTTCAGGCGAAGCTGGGCGTTCACCCCCGTGCCCATGGTCTCGGACGAGCCGATCAGCACCGTCACCCGGCCGGCGTTCACGTCACCGAACAGGCGCTGCTTGGCCGCCGACTTCTTATGGTCCTGCATGAAGGCGATCTGCTCGGCCGGGATGCCCCGTGCCACCAGGGACTGCTTGATCCAGCGATAGGCCGAGAAGCCCCGCTTGGCCTCCACGTTAATGGTGCCGAGGTCGGAGAAGATCATCTGCGCTCCGCCCCGGATCGGGAATGGCGTGCCGTCCGGCCGGCGATACACGGTCTCCCGACTGTCCTGCCATACGGTGTGGACTCTGGAGATCAGGGCGTTGAGCTTGTTGGCCTGCTCGTCCTCGTATTCCTCCAGCACGAACCGCAGGTCGATCGCGGCATGGCGGCCATCGGTAATGACAGAAAGCAAGATATCGTCCCCCTTCTCGGGGCGGCGCTTGCGCTCCTCGATCTGCTTGATGCGCCGGGCAAGCACCCGCTGATACCACTTGAAGGTGCGGCTCGGCTCGGCGGTGACGATCTGCCGCTGACCGCTCTCGATCCGGGGCAGCTTGAGGTAGGTCCGCAGATCGGCCTTCAGCACCACATCCGCGAACGACCGGAACATGGCCATCAGGTCGGCCACGTTGACGAACTCCGCGAAGCGCGTCACCGGCTTGTAGGCGCCGGAGGGCTGCAGCTCCAACTCCGTCTTGCTGTCTCCGAACGTCGCGGCCCAGGCGTCGAACTCGTGCAGGCCACGTTCGGCCAGGGCGTCCGGCTGCATGAACCGCTGCAGCGTGAACATCTCAGCAAGGGTGTTGGTGATCGGGGTGCCGGACGCCATTACCAGGGCACGGCCGGGGTTGAACGTGTCGATGAAGCGGGTCTTCACGTAGAGGTCCCAGGCGCGCTGCGACCCGTCGGGCTGCACCCCCTTCAGGTTGGTCATGTTGGTGGCGAAGCTGAGCTTCCTGAACTCCTGCGCCTCGTCCACGATCACCTGGTCGACGCCGATCTCCGCGATGGTCAGCATGTCGTCCTTGCGGGTCGCGAGCCCTTCCAGCTTGGCTTCCAGCTTCTCCTTCATGTTCTCGATCCGCTTGCGCGTGATGCGATCGTCGCCTTCCACCCGCTCCAGCAGCTCCGAGTAGGTGGCGATCTGCGCCTGCACCATGCCCTGCTCGAACTCGGCTGGCGAGGCGATGAACTTGTAGGCCGAGTGGGTGATGATAATGCAGTCCCAGGTGGCCGTGGCGGCGCGGGCCAGGAAGCGGGCGCGCTTATCCTTGGCGAAGTTCTGCTCGTCTGCGACCAGGATGCGGGCGGTCGGGTAAAGCTGGAGGAACTCCCGGCTGGCCTGCGCCAGGCAGTGTCCCGGCACCACCATCATCGCCTTGGAAATCAGACCCAGGCGGCGCTGCTCCATGATCGCCGCGGCGAGCGAGTAGGTCTTGCCCGCCCCGACCGCGTGCGCCACGTAGGTCGCGCCCGCGGCGATGATGCGCCAGATCACCCGCTTCTGGTGGCCGTAGAACCGGATCACCGAGCTGGCGCCTGGTAGCTGCAGGTGCGAGCCGTCGAAATGGCGCGGCACCAGGTTGTTGTAGGTGTCGTTGTAGATCCGGGCCAGCCGGTCCGTGCGGTCCGGGTCGGTCCAGATCCAGCCCTCGAACGCGGTCTTGATCTTGGCCAGCTTCTCCTTGGCGGCCTCGGTCTCGCCGGCGTTGATCTCCCGGTGCTCGCCGTCCGCGTCGCGCCAAATGTCCCAGATGGTCGGGATAGAGGAATGCAGTGCGTCATCCAGCAGTTCGCCCGCGTGGCGCCGCGCTGTGCCCCATTCCGATGTGGCGGCTGCCTGGCCGGCGAACACCCGCTTGTCCACGGTCCAGGCTGCGATCTCCACGGTATGACGGATCGTGGTGGCGATGCCGATCACCTCGCGGCTGAATAGCTCCACCACGTCGGCCGGCACCCATGGCGCACCCAGGCGGGCGGTGATGTCGGACGGTGCCAGGTCGGCAGGCTGCACCCGGCGCAGCGCCTCCACGTTGCGGAGGTAGCGCGGGTCGATCGCCGCCGCGGCTTCGGCACGGGCCAGCTTGCCGCGCACAGCCCCGGACAGGTAGGCGTCGGCGGTCTGCCAGCCGGTGATGCCGTCCGGGTCGGCCGCGGCAGGGTCGAGGAACACCGCCTCGCCCAGTTCGGCCGCGGCGTCCTCCCGGCTGCGGCCCAGCAACTCCGCGATCCGGTCCATGTCGGCGTGACCCACATCGGCCAGGGTCACAGCCAGGGCGTCCGCAGCGGTGACGATCACCGGCTCGGCCGGGGGATGGATCACCCTCTCGCTGAATACCGGCCCCTTCTTGGCCGTGCTGCTCTCCGGGTCGTAGTCCTCGATCGATGCTACCAGCCAGCAATCCGGGTCATCCGTGAACGGCGCCAGGTTCGGCCGGCGCTGTGTTTCCGTCACCGTGCCGGTCTCGGCATCCGTGCTGCGGGTCGTGGTGGTCAGGTTGATTGCCCCAAAGGCGCGCACGAAGGCGCCGTAGGCCACGCGCAGCCTCACCTGGGCGGCCCCCCAAGGCTGGTTCTCCATCTGCGCCCGCAGCACCTCGCGCAGGGCGTCTCGCACCGGGATCATCAGCCGGATGATGCGCGCGTGCTTGGCGAAGATGCCGTCCGTGCCCTTGCCGGACTTCACCGCCACGGGCTCCGACATCCCGTTGATGATCTGCATCAGGGTGTCGTTGAGCACAACGTAGCTGCCCTCCTTGATCGTCGCCCCCTCGGCGGCGGTGCCGACCTTGAGCCGGGCAGCCTGGCTCGGCCGCGTGGATGTGGACTCTACCGGCGCGTGATGGATGCCGCGTGGCAGACGGTCGATCGCGGCGGCCACGGCCTCCTGCAGGTCGTCGCCCCGGGCGCGGCAGGTATAGACCGGTCCATAGGAACTGGTCGTCCAGGCGTGCGTGCCCAGCACCATCTCGGGGTGCTCGGCGTAGTAGCGGTTGGCGTGCAGCGGCCCTTCCCCGTCCGTGGCCGGCAGCACCTCGGCCAGTTCGTCCCAGGCTGCCCCACCCGGTTCCTGGCCCGGCGCACGGCGCTGGAAGAACAGCAGGTCCACCACGACCTCGGTGCCGCTCGCGGCCATCATGGCGGCCTGCGGCATCCGCACGGCGCCCACCAGGTCGGCCATGGATGCGATGTGCGCCCGGCTCTTGGGGTCGATGCGGTCCATGGCATAGCGCGAGCACACGAACGCCGCCAACCCACCAGGCTTCAGCCGCTCGACCGAGCGCGCCATGAAGTATTCGTGCAGGGACAGGCCGAGTTTGCCGGACGGGTCGTCACTGCGGACAGTGCGGTCGCTGAACGGCGGATTGCCGATCGCCAGCTCGAAGGTTTCGGCCAGCTTCGCCTTGGTGAAATCCTCCTGCCGCACCCAGGCTTCCGGATAGAGCAACCTGGTGATCCGCGCCGTGGACGGGTCCATCTCGATCGCGGTGATCGCAGACTTGGCTACAATCGCCTCCGGCATGAGCGCCAGGAACAAGCCGATGCCACAGCCGGGCTCCAGCACCGTGCCGCCCGCGAACCCCATGGCCCGCACCGCGCGCCACATCACCCGGACCATGAACTCCGGCGTGTAATGGGCATACTGCACCGAGCGCGCCAAGGCCGACATCTCCTCGGCCGACACAAGCTGCTCCAACTTGTTGCCCAGGTCCTCCCAACCCGGCCGGAATGCCTCCCCTGCCCGGCGGAAGAAGCTGTTGGCCAGGTCGCTCGCACCGAAGCCGGTGAACCTTGCCAGCCGCTCCTGCTCATCGGCACTCGCCGGTCGAGCTTCCTCCTCGATCTCCCGCGCCAGCCGGATCGCGGCGATGTTGTCGGCGGCCCGGGCCTTCCACCCCTGCGCCAAGGCACGATCACCCAGCAGGCGGTAGGTGATGGCAGGCTGGTGCAGCTTGGCGGTTACGGACGGGGCGGGCGCGCGCTCATCATCGTCCGGCAGTTCGCGGAACCGGCTGGCGCCGCTTGATCCATCCAGCCCCAGGTCAAAGCCCCAGCCCAGGCTGGTGCTGTCGAACAGGCCGAGTTGTGACGCGCAGTTCTTGCTCATGGGATATCGTCCTTGCGGGAAAGCGCGAAAGCCCGCCTCCTGCTCGAAGCAGGGGCGGGTTCACGCGGAGGATAGGCAGTTGAAAGGAGGCGGGATCGGCCCGCCCGGGTCACTCGGTCGGGGTGAGGATCTCGAGTGCCAGCAGTCGCACGCGGGGGATCATCTCTCGACCCGACGCAGCGAAATGCACGTAGACGAAGTCAGCGAACACCGGATTGCAGAGGCGGTAGATCATGCCGATCCTGCCGGCGACGTCGCCGCCACCTGTGCGGGGATCGAAGTGGACCTTCACGGTCTGACCGAGGCGAAGCCAAGTGCCGGCACGCGCTATGACCTCGGCCCGTTGCCGTTTCGTGCGCTCGAACCACACCTCGGTCGTTTCGAGCGGATCGGCCTGCCGCCATCTCCAGGTGCCCAGGAACTCTGGCGCGGGCGGCTGGTCGGTCGGGGCCGGACCATCCCGGCGGGGCTTGCTACCCCAGTTGGTTTTGCGCCGGCTGGGAATGGTCATGGCAGGAGGTCCTCTGCCGAGCACCAGAAGCGGATCAGGCTGCGCTCGACCGGATCGACGATCCTCAAGGCGGCCTGATGCAAGGGCGAACCGGCCCGGGCCTTGGCAACGACGTGTTCCCACGCACTCCCGTCATCGGCGAAGGTCGGGACGCCGATCGAGGGGCTATCCAGGCGCTGGATTTCCCTACAGGTCGAACCGTCCTCACGCGCCCCGCAGTCAAACACGTCCCATCCTTCGGCCTGGGCGCTGCCGGCCGTGAAGCCTTGCGAAACCGACATGTCGTCTACCTTGTCCGGGATCGTATTGACTTGGGGCTCTTTTCGACTGAACGAGCTGAACACGCGATGAAGTGTTGTTGCCAGGCTGGGGATGTTCACGGGGGCGCTCCTCTTCTGGTCTCTTTTCCTGAGACCCCCTCCCCCGGCCGACCGGCAGCGCGCCGGGCAAGGGCGCCGCT
>CAXTDP010000444.1:0-5244 GCA_964242295.1 uncultured Acetobacteraceae bacterium
TGCTGGACATCCCCGGCGGCCACGGCAAGGTCCCCATCGGTCCCACCTACCTCGATGGCGGCGGCACCGTGCGCGACCCCGGCGGAGTGCGGCACGCCTTGGCGGCGGCCCCGGATGCACCGCAGCCGACCGTCACGTGACGCCCAAATGCCATTTCACACGAGGCATCCAGTTGGACGCCCAGGTAGCCAGGACATCTCCCCGGCAGGACACCCGATCACCCCTGCACTACCTTGCATAACCCCGTGGACGCCGAAGCTCGCCTCGTGCACGCGCCGGATCTCAGCCAGCAGCGCCACGTCACTCCAGGCCCGTGCCGGCGGCTTGCCCGGGTCGGCACGCCGTGCCGCGTGGGCGTGGTCGGTGGACGGGGCGACCGGCAGCACCTTGCAGATCGGCTCGACTTCGTATGCCTGCCGGTGATCCTCGATGACGGCGATCATGTCCGCGACCGGCGGTCGAGTTCCGCCATGGCAAAATACGCGCCGGCCTTGCGCAGGATCTCGTTGGCCCGGCGCAGCCCCCGGTTCTCGCGCTCCAGCGCCTTGATCCGTTCGCGGTCGGCGCTCGTCGGCCCGGGCCGCTGCCCCAGCCGCAAACGCTTACGTTTCGGCGACATCACGCTCCACTGCGCGCACCCACTTGCGTAGCCTTTCCGCCGTGCAGCCGATCTTGGCCGATACCGAGTTGATGGCCGACCACTGCGCCTGGTGATCGCCACCACCCTACAGCACCAAACGCACCGCCCGATCCCGCACCTCCGGCGAGTAGCTCGCCGTAACCTTCTTCGTCGTCAGCGCTCCATCTTCTCAAGAGTTGAAGCCTCCAACAACCCCGGGGCGGTTCACCGTGCGCCAGGGCGGGAAGGCCAGTGGCGGCTCCCGGGTTGCCACGGGGTAGCGCCGCGTGCACTGACGGATGCAACTCGCGAACCAAGCTACTTCCGGCTTCAAGGATATCACCGATGGCCAAGCTCCGTCTGTCTGTCGCGATTGGTGACTACGACCGCATGCGCCCGTTGGTGGACGGTGCCGTGTCCATTGACGCGGTGGACCCGCAATTCATGCTGCTGGAGCCGGAGGAGATCTTCTTCCGTGCCTTCCGCCATGCGGACTTCGACATCACCGAGCTGTCCATGAGCAGCTACAGCGTAAGCACCGCGGCGGGCACCTCTCCCTACATCGCCGTTCCGGTGTTCCCGTCCCGCGCCTTCCGCCACACCTCCATCTACGTGCGGACGGATCGGATCAAGTCGCCTGGGGATCTCAGGGGCAAGCGCGTCGGCGTGCCGGAGTATCAGTTGACCGCCAACGTCTGGGTACGGCTGTTCTTGGCAGAGGACCACGGCGTCCACCCCGCCGACATCACCTGGGTGCGCGGCGGCTACGAGCAGCCCGGCCGGGTCGAGAAGATCAGCCTGAGCTTGCCGCCGGACGTGCGGCTGGAGTCAGTGCCGGACGGGGCCACCATCTCCGGCCTGCTGGCCTCAGGCGAGCTGGACGCGGTAATCGGCCCCCGCGCGCCGTCCTGCTTCCGGGCCGGGCATCCGCATGTCGGCTACCTGTATCCGGACCCGCAGAAGGCCGCGGCCGAATGGTTTCGCCGCACTCGCATGTTCCCGATCATGCACCTGCTGGGCATCCGCCGCACCCTGGCCGAGGCGCATCCCTGGCTGCCCTACGCCGTGATGAAGGCCTTCGAGCAGTCGAAGGCAATAGCGCTGGAAAGGCTGGGCGACACATCGGCCACCAAGGTCACCCTGCCCTTCGTGGAGGAACAGTTGCAAGCCGCGCGGGCGCTGATGGGCGAGGATTACTGGTCCTACGGCTTGGCGCCGAACCGGCACGTGCTGGACCGCTTCCTCCGCCAGCACCACGCAGAAGGGCTATCCTCACGGCTTCTGGCCCCCGAGGAGCTGTTCCACCCGGCTTCGCTGGAAACACACCGCATTTGACCGCATCCCGGCACCTTGCCGCCTAGCTACCGACCTGGCGGCTGCAGCCTTTGCAGGGCGGAAAAGCGTCAGCGCCTTCCACCGCCACACGGTGCCGCAAGGGCGGCTATGGCACGTCGCCTATACACCATGCGCGCCTTCACAACGATCGCGCGAGCCTGCCAAAAAAGGTGGCGCCCGGCATCACGGTCCCGCCTACTTGAGTTGGTCGGCCACGACCACCTGGGCCACCTGCGCCGGCGTCAGCGGCGCGCCCATGAACTTGAAACGCACCCCATCGTCCATGATGGCGTCCAGGCCGACGATGCGGTCAGGGTCAATGGCAGCCCGGGGGAAGAACTGGTCGCGGGTTTGCCGGGCCACGTCCTCCGGGACGCCGGCGAACTCGGCGTAGATGCGCAGCACCGCATCATCGGTATACATCGCCTCGATCGTTTCGCGGTAGGCCTGCATGAATCCGGCAAGCAGTTTCTTCTTCTGCCCCAGCACCGCGGCATGGGTCAGGAGCACGCGAACCGTCTGATCCTGCGCCGCCGCGACGTCGCCGCCACGCAGGACCGCGCGGGTCCGGCCATCGCGCAGCGCCTCCACTCCAAAGGGGGCTGCAGCCCAGCCCACATCAATCTGGCCCGACATGGCCTGGGTGAAGGTCGAGGGCGGACTGCCGGTGGCAACCATCTTGAACGGCACACCGTACTGGGCCATCGCCATGCGCCCGACCGCGTCCGTCGAGGAGCCTGCAGTGGAAAATGCGACCGTCTTGCCGGCCAGGTCTGACACCGACCGCAACGGCGAGCCGGCGGGGACATACCAGTACAGGTCCGCCGCCCCCGTGGTCTCCGCCCCGATGATGCGGACCGGCGCACCCTTCGCCGCCGCCCCCAACACGCCCAGCGTCCCAGCCGCGACGCCGACATCAACGGAGCGGGACAGCACGGCCTGCAACGTCTCGCCCCCGCCTGCGGTGTAGAGGATCTCAAGCTCCAGCCCGTGCTTCCTGAAGATGCCGGCGCGCTGGCCCAACTCGGCGACAGCAGTATCCCAGTTGCCGCGCTGCCCGACCGCGAGCTTCACGGTTTCCGCCCAGGCCGGCAGGGCGAGCGCAATGGCGAGAAGGGCGCCGAGGAGGAACCGGGCCACGCCTACTTCTCCGCCATCTTGTTCTGCACCAGGGTCGCAAGCTGCTCCGGCCGCAGCGGCGCGGACATGAACTTCAACCCGACCGCTTCCTGCGACAATGCCTCAAGCCCACGGATGCGGTCCGGCTCCATGTTGGCGCGCGGATAAAACTCGTCCCGCACCTGCCGGGCCAGGGCGGGGCTGACGCCGGCCCACTTCGCATACGCGTCCAGCGCCGCCGGGTCCGAATACAGCCAGGCCAGCGTTTCGCGATAAGCGTCCATGTAGCGGCCGACCGCATCCGCCTTTTGCGCCAGCGACCTCGCGTTGGCGATCATCACCCGCACCGACTGGTCCGCGAAGTCCGGCACGTCGCTGCCGCGGCCCACGATCCGGGTGCGCCCGGCCTGTGCCGCCTCCACCCCGAACGGCGGCGACGCCCAGCCGATGTCAATCTGGCCGGACATGGTCTGGGTGAAGGCGGAGGCCGGGCTGCCCGCGGCGACGGGCTTGAGCTGCAACTTGAACACGCGCTGGAAGCCGCGCACCACCAGGTCGGTGGAGGACCCGGTGGTGGAGTAGGCGATGCTCTTGCCGTCCGCGTCCTTGATGGACTGCACCGGCGAGGCGGCGGGCACATACCAGTAAAGGTCGTGGGCACCGACCATGGAGTTGCCGATCACCCGAACCGGCGCCCCTTTGCTGAAGGCGCCGAGCACGCCATACGTTCCCACGCCGATGCCGATGTCCACGCTGCCCGAAATGACGGCCTGCTGCGTTTGCCCGCCGCCCTCCGTGTAGAGCAGCTCCAGCGTCAACCCGTGCCTGCGAAAGAACCCGGCCTCCTGCCCCAGCTCGGACACGCTGTTCTCCCAATTGCCGCGCTGCCCGATGGCGAGCCGCAGCACGTCCTCCGCCCGGGCCGTTGCAGGGGCAAGCATGGCGAGCAGAAGGGGGGCGAGGTGGCGGCGGCGCATGGCTAGTGGTCCTTTCCGATGGTGGCGCCGGCGGCGCGGCGCGCCCCGTGCCCAAGGGCGATGTTCACCGCCGCCGCAAAGCCCACGACCAGGATCAGCAAGCCATACATGCGCGGCATGTCGAACCGGGCATAGGCCTGCATCACGGCGAAGCCGACTCCCTGGTTCGAAAGCTTGGTTTCCGCCAGCAGCACGCCGATCAATGCCACCCCAAACCCAAGCCGCGCGCCGTTCAGCAGGGGTGCCACGGTCGCCGGCAGGTAGACCTTGAGCAGGGTCTGGTATCCCCGGGCACGGAAGGAGCGGGCGACGCGCAGCAGCACGGGGTCCACGCCGCGCACGGCCGCCGCGGTGCTGAGCACCAAGGGGAAGAAGCAGGACACCGCGCCCATTGCCACCTTCGAGCCAGGCCCAACGCCGCAGAACAGGATCAGCACCGGAAACAGGATGATCTTGGGCGTCGGCCCCAGCCAGGTGAACCAGTGCTCGAAAGCCGAGGACAGGAGGCGCGACGCGCCCAGTGTAAGGCCGGCAGCGACGCCCAGCCCGCCGCCGATCAGCACGGCCGCCAGCAGCTCCCCGCCGGTGACCAGCGCATTGGCCCAGAACCCCGGGTCCGTGACCACGGACCACAGCCCGGTCGCCAGCGCCCCCAACGGGGGGACAACGTCCTGGAACAACAGGCCGGACACCGCCAGCGCCTGCCAACCGCCCAGGATCAGGAGGGCCGCAAAGAGGCGCGGCCCGGCCGTGCCGATGCGGCCCCTGTCGGGCGCCGAGGTCAGCCCCGCCGCCGCAGCCACCGCTCGCCCCCGTCCAGCGCGACGAAGAAGACGATGCTGACCAGCACCACGAGGCCGATCGCGGCCCAGGTTCCGGGCAGGTCGTAGCGCTCCGACAGGTCGTTGATGAGCGCCCCCAACCCGCCGAGGTTGATGAGGAACTCGACGCCAACCACGTTGATCAGGCCGAACATCAGCGCCAGGCGCAACCCGGTGAAGACGCTGGGCAGCGCCGCGGGCAGCAGCACATGGCGGAACTCGCCGGCGCGGCCCAACCCGAGGGAGCGCCCGACCGCCAGCAGCACGGGCCGCACGGCGGAGAACCCAGCTGCGGTCTGCAGCACGACGGGCGGTAGGGCCGACGCGAACGCGATCACCACAACCGTGGCCGAGGAGCGGCCGAACAGGACCA
>CAXTDP010000445.1:0-5244 GCA_964242295.1 uncultured Acetobacteraceae bacterium
CTTGAACTCATCCGACATGCAAGGACATCGAACCCAAATCTGCCATGCTTGCTAGTAACCGGCTTTGCCGATGTTGGCAATTTTGCTGAGGCAGCCGCAGAGAAAATCACGGTTTTACGCAAGCCTTACAAGATGAGTGATCTGGCTTTTAACGTAGATAGCATGCAGAAAACGGCCGCGCTTGCTGGACGACCCGCGGTTTTCCACTGACAGATCGGCCACGAATACGGCTCTGAGCCAACACCGATGCTGGTGGCGAATCCAGTGGTCCGCTGTCAGGCTGCTTGGAGTGCGGCGAAGCGTGAGACGCGCGCCTTGGCGACAGGGGTGCCGGGGAGCCACTCGGCAACCCGGACCAGGTTGATGGCCGCCGCCGTGCGGTCACCTGCGCCTTGTAGCCGACCATTGCCACTTGGCGATCCGACCGCGAAGCAGCCGGTGGCGGAGCCATCGGAGGGGTCACGTCACGCTTGTTGCTGTAGCGGGCTTCGGGATCGTAAGGGGAGCAGACCTGCTCGGCAGAGGGCGGCAGCTTGGCAGCGCCGCCCAGGCGCACGCGCCCGTCCTCCGTCACATGCTGCGCGGCCCAGACCTGACGCAGCGCCCGCACCGCCGGCGGTTGCGCCAGCTCCGGCTGCTGCGTGGCAGCATCGGCCACGCTGAGCAGGTGCTGTGCATCGGTGCCGATCGTGGCGGCCAAGGCTTCGCGCGCCGCGTCGGTCTTGGGCAGGCGGTCGTTCTCCACGGGCCGGCTGTACCGCTCATGCCAGGCGGGCGGCGCCACCCCTTGCAGCCAGTCCGGTGCGACCGTGGCCAACTCGTTCAGCGTGGCCCTCAGCGTCTCGCCGAAATGCTGGAACTACTGCCTGGTGCAGCGGACAACCCGCCTCGACCGATGGAACCGATGCGGGCATCCTGACGATCCCACCGGGATGAGGACCCCCCATGCCCACCCTTGGCCGCGCCCTGCTTGAGGCGCTCCGCGATCATGGAGCGCAGGAGATCTTCGGCATCCCCGGAGACTTCGTCCTGCCCTTCTTCAAGGTGGTCGAGGAAAGCGGCATCCTGCCGTTCTACACCCTCAGCCACGAACCCGCGGTGGGCTTCGCCGCCGATGCCGCCTCCCGGTTCCGCGGCGCCATCTCGGTCGCCGTCGCCACCTGGGGCGCCGGCGCCTTCAACCTCGTGAACCCCATCGCCGGCGCCTATGCCGAGCGCGTGCCCGTGGTCGTCATCAGCGGCGCCCCCGGCGTGCAGGAGCGCACCAGCGGCTGGCGCCTGCACCACATGAGCCGCGAGGTCGAAACCCAGACCCGCATCTTCCGGGAGATCACCTGCGACCACGCCGTGCTCGACGACCCGGCGCAAGCCCCCGCCCTGATCGCCCGCGTCCTCCGCAGCGCCCGGGAGAACTCGCTCCCGGTCTATCTGGAACTGCCGCGCGACCTAGTGGGCACCGAGGTCCAGCCCGTCCCCATCCTGCCCCCTAGCCCCGTGCTGCCCGGCGCTCTGGCGGAGGCCGCCGACGAGATCCTGGCCCGCCTGCGCAGCGCCCGTGCGCCCTGCCTGATGGTGGACGTGGAGGTCCGCCGCTACGGCGTCGAGGACCGGGTGGCGGAGTTGGCGGAGCGGCTGGGCATCCCGGTCGTCACCACCTTCATGGGCCGCGGCCTGCTGTCCCGCCATGCCGGCGTGGTGCGCGGTGCCTACCTGGGCGCGGCCGGCCGCCCGGAGATCACTGAGTTGGTCGAAGGGTCGGACGCGCTGCTGCTCCTGGGTGTGATACTGTCCGACACCAACTTCGCCGTCAGCACCCGCAAGATAGACCTGCGCCGGGCCATGCTGGCGATCAGCCGCACGGTCCAGGTGGGCCATCACAGCTTCGCCGACGTGCCATTGGACCGGCTGGTGGACGCGCTGCTGCAGCGTGCCGGGCCGCGCCGTGACCGCCCGCCGCCCGCATCGGCGCCGGACACCTACCCCGGCAACCTGCCTGCCGACGACCAGCCCATCGCGCCCAGCGACATCGCCGCGGCGATCAACGACCTGTTCGCCCGCACAGGCGCGTTGCCCATTGCGGCGGACATGGGCGACTGCCTGTTCACGGCGATGGAAATCCGCGACACCAACTTGGTTGCGCCGGGCTACTACGCCGGTATGGGCTATGGCGTGCCGGCCGGGCTGGGCGCCTGCGTCGCCGCCGGGGCACGCCCGTTGATCCTGGTCGGCGACGGCGCCTTCCAGATGACCGGGTTCGAGCTGGGCAACTGCCGCCGCTACGGCTGGGACCCGATCGTGGTGGTGTTCAACAACGCATCCTGGGAGATGCTGCGGGTGTTCCAGCCGGAAAGCGCCTTCAACAACCTCGACGACTGGCGCTTCGCCGAATTGGCGGGTCCCCTGGGCGGCGACGGCGTGCGCGTTTCCACCCGGCGAGACCTGGCGGCGGCGCTCACCCGGGCGCAGGCGACCCGGGGGCGGTTCCAGTTGATCGAGGTCATGCTGCCGCGCGGGCAAACCTCCGACACGCTGGCGCGCTTCGTGGCCGGCTTCAAGGCGGCGCGGGAACGCCCGCACAGCGATGGGATGTAGGGACATGATCGAGGGAGTTGGCCGCGTCGCGGTACTGGGCACCGGCACCATCGGGGCAAGCTGGGCGGCGTTCTTCCTATCCCGCGGCCTGGAGGTCGCCGCCAGCGACCCGGCGCCCCATGCCGAGGGCTTCCTGCGCCACTTCATCGAGACCGCCTGGCCGGCGCTGGAGCAACTAGGCCTGCACCCCGGCGCCGACCCGGGACGCCTGACCTTCCACGCCGACCCGGCCGCGGCGGCGGAGGGCGCCGGCTTCGTCCAGGAAAACGGCCCGGAGCGGATCGAGCTGAAGGTCGAGCTGTTCCGCCAAGTGGACGCCATCCTGCCGCCGGAGGTGCTGATCGCCAGCAGCAGCAGCACCCTGCTGCCCAGCGCGATGCAGGCGGGCTGCCGCCATCCCGGGCGCCTGGTGCTGGGCCATCCCTTCAACCCGCCGCACCTGATCCCGCTGGTGGAGGTCGCCGGCGGCGCCCAAACCGCGCCTGAAAGCCTGGACCGGGCGATGCGCTTCTACGCCGCCCTCGGCAAGCACCCGATCCGCCTGAACAAGGAGATCGCCGGCCACGTCAGCAACCGCCTGCAGGCGGCGGTGTGGCGGGAGGCGGCCTACCTGGTGGAGCAGGGCGTGGTGAGCGTGGCCGACGTGGACGCGGCAATCAGCCAGGGGCCGGGCCTGCGCTGGGCGCTCATGGGGCCGATCATGACGTATCACCTGGGCGGCGGAGCCGGAGGCTTGCGCTACCTAATGGACCACATTTCCGTGGACGGGCTGTGGCCGCGGCTGGGCACCCCGGTGATGACGCCAGCCTTCGAGCAGGTGCTGATTGATGGGGTGGTCGCCGAGGCTGGAGGGAAGGAGATCGCCGAGATGGCGCGGGCGCGGGACGCTCGCCTGGTGGCGGTCTTGCAGGGGCTTCAAGGGGCGTAAGCCCAGCGCTTCGCGCCGAAGCCCTTAGATGCCGCGGCGGCCATGCGGGCCAGGGCAGTGCGAAGATGACGCAGGTGTGCAGAACATCGCGGCCACCAACCCATAACCGGCAGCTCGGGCCTTGAAAAAAGCTTCGGTTCCGGAATAAGTAGGCTTCGGCACGGCCCAGGCTTCGCCGCCGAGAGGGACCCCCCGAGATGCCGAACACCTACGTTGATTTCGCGACCAGCCTGGGCGACGTCGTCATCCAGCTCTTCAACGGCGATGCGCCGCTGACGGTGCAGAACTTCCTGGCCTACGCCCAGAACACCGCGGTCGGCGCGGGATACACCGGCAGCTTCTTTCACCGCTCCGTGCCGGGCTTCATTCTGCAGGGCGGTGGCTATGCCTATGTCAACGGCACCGCGTCAGCCATCATCGCCAGCGCGCCGGTCGTGAACGAGTTCACGGGCGCGCATTCGAACCTCCTGGGCACGGTCGCAATGGCCAAGCTGTCGGGCGATCCGAACTCGGCGACCGACCAGTTCTTCTTCAACCTGGGCGACAACTCGGCCAATCTGGACACGCAGAACGGCGGCTTCACGGTGTTCGGCCAGGTTACGCCCGACACGCTCCCAGTGGTCCAGGTCATCGCGGCGCTGCAAACGGTCAACGCCGGCGGCACGTTCACCAACCTGCCGCTCCAGGGCGCGGTTGCGAACGGGCAGATCGCGGCGGCCAACCTCGTGACAATCAACTCGGTCACGGTTTCAGCAACCGCCCCGGCGCCCGCAAACTCCTTCCTCTACACGGACACGGCCACCAACACGTCCGGCACGACGCGCGGCGAAGCCTATTCCGGTTCGGTCGCGGGATTGGCGCAGCAGTATCTCTGGCCCGGCCCTGACGGCGTCGCCATCGCGGCCACCGTCGGCAACGTCTTCCTGCACGGCGGTCCCGGAGATGACGCCCTGCAGGCCAGCAGCGGCGCCAACGTGCTGGACGGCGGCACCGGGTCCAACTTCCTGGTCGGCGCCACCGGGGCGGACGGCGGCGCCGACACCTTCTTCGTGGACGAGCGAGGTGCCGGGGTGACCTGGAGCACGGTGGCGAACTTCCACCACGGCGACGCCGTGACGATCTTCGGCTACCAGGACGGAGTCAGCACCCGCCCCTGGACCGCGTCGGACGGCGCGGCAGGCTACCAGGGCGCCACGATCCATGCCGAGCTGGGCGGGACGGGAACCGGTGTGAACGGCAGCGTCACCTTCGCCGGCATCAGCCAGGCGGACGCGCTGGCGCGCTTCACGGTGACGACCGGCATCACCGGTGGAAGCTCCTACCTGAACATCGCCTACACTGGCTGACCCGGCGCCGCGGCCTAGGGCGCTACCACCGCCCGCACCTCCGCCCGCAACGCCGGCAGCACCTCCGCCGAGAACCAAGGATTGCGCTTCTCCCAAACCTCCGTCCGCCAGCTCGGATGCGGCAGCGGGAAATATCGCGGCAGATGCTCCCGGAACGCCCGCACCCGGTCCGTCATCGCCCCCGGCCCCAGCGCATCCGCCTGGGCATAGGCCCCCACCAGCAGCGTCAAGCGCAACGCCGGCATCCCCGCCAACAGCCGCCGCCGCCAGATCGGCGCGCACTCCGGCCGCGGCGGGGCATCACCGCCGCGCGGCAGACGCCCAGGATAGCAGAACCCCATCGGCAGGATGGCAACCCGCGCCGGGTCATAGAACTCC
>CAXTDP010000446.1:0-5237 GCA_964242295.1 uncultured Acetobacteraceae bacterium
GCGGCGGCCTGGCCGGGCTGGCCGGCGTGTGCGAGGCCGCGGGTCCGATCGGCCAACTGACCCCGGTGATCTCGCCGGGCTACGGGTTCGCCGCCATCATCGTCGCCTTTCTCGGGCGGCTGCATCCGGTGGGGGCGCTGCTGGCGAGCCTGCTGATGGCGCTGCTTTACCTCGGCGGCGAGGGATTGCAGATCACCCTGCAACTGCCGCTGGCAGCGACCGGCGTGATGCAGGGGATGCTGCTGTTCTTCCTGCTCGGGGTGGACGTGCTGATCCTGTACCGGGTGCGGCTGGACCGGGGGGCCGTGCATGCTTGAGTCCGGCTCCGTCTTGGCCGTGGCGCTGGGCGTCGTCGTGTCCACCCTGCGCGCCGCCGCGCCGCTGCTGCTGGCGGGCACGGGGGAGCTGGTGACGGAGCGGTCCGGCGTGCTGAACCTCGGCGTCGAGGGCACGATGCTGGTCGGCGCCGCCTGCGGCTTCATCGGCACCGTGGCGGCGGGTCCCGTGGCCGGGCTGCTCTGCGCCGCCGCGGCGGGGATGGGCATGAGCCTGCTGTTCGCCGCGCTCACGCTCGGGCTGCTGGCCAACCAGGTCGCGGCTGGGCTTGCTCTGACGATCTTTGGCATTGGGCTGTCGGCGCTGGTGGGGTTCCCCTACCAGGGGCAGCCCTTGCTGGGGCTGGCGACGATGCTGTTCCCGGCCCTGGCGACGCGCCCGCCGCTGGTGCAGCAATTGATGCTGCTGGACCCGCTGGTGTGGCTGGCGCTGGCGTCGCCCTTCGCCGTCGCCTGGTTCCTGCGCACCCGGCCCGGCCTGCTGCTGCGCGCCGTGGGCGAAAGCGGCGAGGTGTCGTTCGCGCTCGGCTACTCCGTGCGGCGCATCCGCCTGTGGGCGGTGCTGTTCGGCGGGGCGATGAGCGGGCTGGCCGGCGCGTCGCTGTCCCTGGCCTATACCCCGATGTGGACGGAGAACATGGTGGCCGGGCGTGGCTGGATCGCGCTGGCGCTGGTGGTGTTCTCGGCCTGGCGCCCGGTGATGCTGCTGTTCGGGGCGCTGCTGTTCGGCTTCGTCACCATCGCGCAGTTCCAGGCGGGGGCGCTGGGCATTGACGTGTCGCCGAACCTGCTCGCCACCTTGCCTTATCTGGCGACCGTCGTCGTCCTCGTGCTGATCTCCCGCGACGCCGCCCGGCTGCGGCTCAGCGCCCCGGCGGCGCTCGGCAAGCCGTTCCACGTTTCGTCCTGACCGTCATGGAGGCACCGATGCACACCACACGACGCACCCTGCTGGGCACCGCCCTCGCCGCGCCCGCGCTGCTGATGGCCCGCCACGCCGGGGCGCAGGCGGCGATGCCGGTCGCTTTCATGTACGTGTCGCCCGTCGGCGACGCCGGCTGGTCGTTCCAGCACGAGCTGGGGCGCCGGGCGCTGGACAAGGAGCTGGGTGGGGCGGTCAAGACCAGCTTCGTCGAGAACGTGAACGAGGGAGCCGACGCCGAGCGGGTCATCCGCAAGCTGGCGTCCAATGGCAACAAGCTGATCTTCACGACCTCGTTCGGCTACATGAACCCGACGCTGAAGGTCGCCGCAGGGTTTCCGGACACTCGGTTCGAGCACAGCACCGGCTACAAGCGGGCGGCGAACGTCGCGACCTACTCGGCGCGGTTTTACGAGGGGCGGACAGTCAGCGGCGTGATCGCCGGGCACATGACGCGCAGCAAGGTGCTGGGCTTCGTCGCCGCCTTCCCGATCCCGGAGGTGCTGCAATGCATCAACGCCTACACCTTGGCGGCGCGGTCGGTGCAGCCGGACGTGCAGGTGCGTGTGGTGTTCACCTCGTCCTGGTTCGACCCGGGCAAGGAGCGCGCGGCGGCCGATACCCTGATCGCCGGCGGCGCCGACGTGCTGACGCACCACACCGACAGCACCGCGGTGGTGCAGGCCGGGGAGGAGAAGGGCGTGCCGACGGTGGGCTATAACTCCGACCTATCGCGCTTCGGGCCGAAAACCTGTGCAACCTCCATCGTGATGCACTGGGACGACTACTACCTGCGCCGGGCACGGGCGGCGCTGGACGGAAGCTGGGCGGCGACGGACACCTGGGGCGGCATGGCGGCGGGGATGATCCGCATGGCTCCGTTCGGCCCGAACGTGCCGGCCGAGGCCCGTGCGGCGGCCGAGGCGGCGCAGGCGGCGATCGTGGGGGGCAAGCCGGTGTTTGCGGGGCCGATCAAGGACCAGGCTGGCGCGGTGCGCGTGGCGGCTGGGGCGGCGCTGGCTGATAAGGACATCTTGGCGATGAACTGGCTGGCGGAGGGCGTGCAGGGAAAAGTTTGACGCGGGGGTGCATTAGCAGCCAGGAGCAGCCCTGCCTTCTGTTCCCTCTCCCTCCGGGAGAGGGTCAAGGTGAGGGGGTGGGCAAGCACGATCCTCAATCCTTGGCGGCTTCGTTCAGCGGCGCCGTTGGTGCTCCGCTCCACAACCAAGACCCCCTCACCCCAACCCTCTCCCGGAGCGAGAGGGAGAAGGCAGCAGAAATCAGGTGACGGTGATGCCGGGCATCCAGGACGCCTGCTCGCGCTGGCGGCCCTCGTAGGCTTCGATGGAGGCGCCCTGCTGCATGGTCTGGCCGATGTCGTCCAGGCCCTCCAGCATGAGCCCCTTGCGGAATGGGTCCACGTTGAAGGAAATCTCCTCCCCGTTCGGGCGGATCACCACCTGCCGCGCCAGGTCCACGGTGATCCGGGCGTTGCCGCCCATCGCCGCATCGCCCATCAACTGGTCGCAAACCTCCCGCGGCAGCACGACCGGCAGGATGCCATTCTTAAAGCAGTTGTTGTTGAAGATGTCGGCAAAGCTGGGCGCGATCACGCAGCGTATGCCAAAATCCAGCAACGCCCAAGGCGCGTGCTCACGCGACGAGCCGCAGCCGAAATTTTCATGCGCGATCAGGATTTCCGCCTGACGGTAAGGTTCCCGGTTCAGCACGAAATCCGGGCGCTCCTGACCCGCCCCGTCATACCGGAGCGTATGCATCAGGTGGACGCCCAGCCCGGTACGCTTGATCGTCTTGAGGAACTGCGCCGGGATGATCTTGTCGGTGTCCACGTTTGCCAGCGGCAACGGTGCCGCCACGCCCGTCAGCGTCGTGAAGGCCTGCATCAGCCAATGCTCCTGACGTCGGTCAGCCGGCCGGTCACAGCGGCGGCGGCGGCCATCGCCGGGGACATCAGATGGGTGCGCCCGCCGGGTCCCTGCCGCCCCTCGAAGTTGCGGTTGCTGGTGCTGGCGCAGCGTTGCCCCGGCGTCAGCTTGTCCGGATTCATGCCCAGGCACATGCTGCACCCGGCCTCCCGCCACTCGAAGCCAGCATCGAGGAACACCTGGTCCAGACCCTCGGCCTCGGCCATTTGCTTCACGATGCCGCTGCCGGGCACGACCATGGCGCGAACGCCGGACGCGACATGCCGCCCACGGACGACGCTGGCGGCGGCGCGCAGGTCGGGCAGGCGGCCGTTGGTGCAGGAACCGATGAAGACGACATCCACGGGGATGTCGGTCAGCTTCTCGCCAGGGGTCAGGGCCATGTAGTCCAGCATGCGAACCATCTGGGCACGCGCAGCTTCGTCCTCGACATTGGCCGGGTCGGGGACGGAGCCGGTGATGGGCAGCACAGACTCGGGGTTGGTGCCCCAGCTCACCATCGGAGCGATCTCGTCGGCGTGCAGGGTCACCACGCGGTCGTAGTGGGCGCCGGGGTCGCTCGGCAGAGTGCGCCAGTATTCGACGGCACGGTCGAACGCCTCACCTTGCGGGGCATAGGGGCGGCCACGGACATATTCAAACGTCGTGTCATCCGGGGCGATCATGCCGGCCCGTGCCCCGGCCTCGATGCTCATGTTGCAGATCGTCAGCCGCCCGGCCATGTCGAGCGCGCGTATGACCTCGCCGGCATACTCGATCACGTGGCCGGTGCCGCCGGCGGTGCCGATCTTGCCGATGATGGCCAGCACCACGTCCTTGGCGGTGACACCGGGCGCGAGGGCACCGTCCACCTGCACCAGCATGTTCTTCGCCGGCTTCTGCAGCAGGGTTTGGGTGGCCAGCACGTGCTCCACCTCCGACGTGCCGATGCCGAAGGCCAGCGCGCCCATCGCGCCGTGGGTGCTGGTGTGGCTGTCGCCGCAGACGATGGTGAAGCCGGGCAGGCTGATGCCCTGCTCCGGCCCGATGATGTGGACGATGCCCTGCCGCGCGTCCAGCACCGGGAAGTAGGGGACGCCGAACTCGGCCACGTTACGCTCCAGGGTTTCCACCTGCAGGGCGCTTTCCGGCTCGGCGATCCCGATGCTGCGGTCCGATGTCTGGATGTTGTGGTCCACGACGGCGATGGTGGCATCGGGGCGCCGGACCCGGCGGCCGGCCAGGCGCAGGCCCTCGAACGCCTGCGGGCTGGTGACCTCGTGCACGAGGTGGCGGTCTATGTAGAGGATGCAGGTCCCGTCCGGCATCTGCTGGACCACATGCGCGGCCCACACTTTGTCGAACAGCGTGCGGGGGGTTGGGGACATGCGATGCTTCTCCTGTGCTTTCCGGCAGCAACGTCCCGGCTGCCGCCGGTTCTGTAAGGTGAAAAGGCGCGGCGCCCTGTGCCGTTCACGCTTGCGCTAACCCGTGGCGGAAAGTGCTGCGCTTTTCCGCGCTATGTATTTGGCCCCTGGAGGTTGTCATTGCGAGCCGCCTGCGACGTGGCAATTCAGAAGCGGCAAGCGCGGTCTAGCCAGCTCCCCGATTGCCGCGACGTTCCGCCCCCCTGCGATGACGGGCGGAGCGGAGCGGGCGGCGCTGGCGGATCAGTCCGCGGCTGCGGGCGCGACGGCTGCGGCGCTGCTGGCCGTGCCCGTCACCGGCACCACCACCTCACGCGCACGCTCGGCGATGCGGGCGCTCTTGCCGCTGCGGCCGCGCAGGTAATACAGCTTGGCCCGGCGCACGTCGCCGCGGCGCACCACCGCGATCTCGGCGATGGTCGGCGAATACAGCGGGAACACGCGCTCCACCCCCTCGCCATAGCTGATCTTGCGGACGGTGAAGTTGCTGTTCAGGCCCTTGTTGCTGCGCGCGATGCACACGCCCTCATAGGCCTGGACGCGGGTGCGCTCGCCCTCAATCACCTTGACCGAGACCTTCAGGGTATCGCCGGGCTGGAACTCGGGGACGGCGCGGGCGGCGGTGAGC
>CAXTDP010000447.1:0-5234 GCA_964242295.1 uncultured Acetobacteraceae bacterium
GCCGCGGCGCTGCCGCCGATCCACCTCATCCCCGTGCTGCTGCTTGCGATGCCGGGGTTGCTGACGCTGATCGGCGCGGCCAAGGGGCCGTTGGGCGCGGCACGGCGCGGGTTCTGGTTCGGCTTCGGGCACCATGTCTTCGGGCTGTATTGGATCACCGAGGCAATCCTGTTGGAATCCGCGCGCTATTGGTGGTTGGTGCCGTTCGCGGTGCCGGCGCTTTCGGCGCTGCTGGCGCTGTTTATCGCGGTGCCATGCGGGCTGGCCCGGCTTGCTCCGCCGGGCTGGCGCCGGGTGGCGATGCTCGCCGGAACCTGGACGCTGGCCGACCTGGCGCGGCAGTTTGTCGGCACTGGGTTTCCCTGGAACCCGTGGGGCAGCGTGTGGGCCATCCCCGGCCCCGTCGGCGACGTGATGATCCAGCCCGCGGCCTGGGTCGGCACTCCCGGCCTGACGCTGGCGACGGTGCTGCTGGCAGCTTCGCCCGTGCTGGGCGGCCGCGCCCTGGGCGGTTCCTTGGCAGTCCTGGTGCTTTGGAGCGGGCTGGGCACCATCAGGCTGCAGGCGCCCGAACCGCCGGCTCCAGACCTGGTGGCGGTGCTGGTTCAGGGCAACATCGCTCAGGGCCAGAAGTGGGACCGCGCCTCCGCCCTGGCCGCGTTCGACCGCCACTTGGACCTGACGCGGCAAGGTATGGCGGAGGCTGCGGGCCGCCCGGCTGTGGTGATCTGGCCGGAAACCGCCAGCGCGTTCCTGCTGCAGTCCGATGGGGGCGCCCGGGAGTATATTGCCGAAGCATCACGGCCGGCCCTGGGCGCGATCGTCGGCAGCCTCACCTTCACGAATGGCGCGCCATCCGCCGATCCGGACAACCTGCCGCGCAACAGCCTGGTGGCGATGGACAGGGCGGGCGACATAACCGGCATCTACGACAAGTGGCACCTGGTGCCGTTCGGGGAGTTCGCGCCGAGCTGGGTTCCGTTCAGCATCCAGGTCGTGCCGGGCCGCTTCGCCTTTGGCCGCGGCCCGGAAACGCTGCGCATCCCCGGGGTGCCGCCGTTCGGCGCCTTGATCTGCTACGAGGCGATCTACCCGGCGCAGATCGTGGACCAGGCTGACCGGCCGCGGTGGCTGGTCAACATCACCAACGACGCCTGGTTCGGCAACTCAACTGGGCCGCGGCAGCACCTGGCGGGCGTCAGGCTGCGTGCGGTGGAGGAAGGGCTGCCGATCATGCGCGCCGCCAACACCGGGATCTCAGCCGGGTTCGACAGCCGTGGCCGGGAGCTGGGGCGCCTGACCGTGGGCGTCGCCGGCGACCTCGTGCTGCCGCTGCCGGCTGCCCGGCCGCCAACCTCGTTCTCCCGCTGGGGCCTGGTGCTGCCTGGGTTGCTGTCGCTGCTCCTGGTCGGTGCTGCTGCCACCGGGGGGCGGGCTAAGCCGGCCCGGTCACTATAAACGTCCCATTTGGTCCACATTATGAGATGATGCTTGCATTGCACCAGTCATTACGACACTCTATGGTTGCAACATTAACCGTTTATTCAGCCTTTCAGAGTGGTCCAAGGTGGAAAGCAACATGGCAGATACGACCGGTTCGGGAACCGGAGACAAAGAAAGCCGGGCGAGTCCCGTTGACGTGCACGTGGGAGGCCGCATCCGATTGCGCCGCACCCTGATGGGGATGTCGCAGGAACGGCTTGGCGAGGCGTTGGGACTGACGTTCCAGCAAATCCAGAAATATGAGCGGGGGGTCAACCGGGTCGGCGCTTCGCGCTTGTTTGATCTATCGCGTGTGCTGGACGTGCCAATTGCCTTCTTCTACGATGACATGCCGGAACCACTGGCGGGCCTGCGCGGAACCCATCAAACCACACGCGCCGCCGGCGGCTTCGCCGAGCAGCAGGATGGCTTCGGTGCCGACGAGTCCTTGAACCGGCGCGAAACGCTTGAGTTGGTGCGCGCCTACTACCGGATCGTGGACCCCTCCGTGCGCAAGCGCGTGTTCGACCTGATCAAGTCCATGAGCCCGGCCGACGCTTGAGTTGAGTCCGGCCGATGCTCATGCCCATTTCTCTCTCGCCCTGGGCTGGCTGGGGCAAGGGAGAACGTCGGACGCACATCGAACGGGACAGCACGGCATCCCTCCGCAGTGGACCGGGCGAAGCTTTCGCAATCCTCCTTAACTCACGCACTTAGCCGGAGGGCGCGAGACGAGCACATCCCCGCCGGACAGCCCTGCGAACGCAACGGTCGCGGCTGGCCGGGGTTATGGCGTATGCTCCATTGTCCCGCGGCCCCTCGGCGCGCGGCTGAACTGGTAGAACAATGCCCTTCCCGACCGTCAACCCGGCCCTTAACCGCACCCTGGCTGCCCGGAACTACGAGGAACCGACCGCAGTGCAGTCTGCCGTGCTGGTGGATGACGCCGCCGGACGCGACCTGCTGGTGTCGGCGCAGACCGGGTCCGGCAAGACCGTCGCCTACGGCATGGCCATGGCGCCGACGCTGCTGGGGGAGGAGGAGCGGTTCGGCCGTCCCGGTGCTCCCGTGGCCCTGGTCATCGCACCGACGCGCGAGCTGGCGATGCAGGTGCGTGAGGAGTTGGCATGGCTGTATGCCGACACCGGGGCGCGGCTGGCCACCTGCGTCGGCGGCATGGACAGCCGGGCGGAGCAGAGGGTGCTGGCAGGGGGCTGCCACATCGTCGTCGGCACGCCGGGCCGCCTGCGCGATCACCTGGAGCGCGGACGCCTGGACTTGACGCAACTCCGCGCTGTCGTGCTGGACGAGGCCGACGAGATGCTGGACCTCGGCTTCCGCGACGATTTGGAGTTCATCCTTGACGCCACCCCGGCGGAGCGGCGGACGCTGCTGTTCAGCGCCACCATCGCCAAGGAGATCGCGAGCCTGGCGCGCCGCTACCAGCGTGACGCGCTGCGCATAGATGCGGGCGGCGGGCGGGAGCCGCATGGCGACATCGAGTATCGCGCCGTGACGATGGCGCCGCACGACGCCGAGCGTGCCGCGGTGAACGTGCTGCGCTACTTCGAGTCGCGCGCCAGCCTGGTGTTCTGCGCGACCCGGGAGGGCGTACGGCGGCTGCATGGCCGCCTCATGGAACGTGGGTTCGACGCCGTGGCCCTGTCCGGTGAGTTGAGCCAGCACGAGCGCACCGGCGCCCTGCAGTCCCTGCGGGACGGGCGCAGCCGGGTGTGCGTCGCGACCGACGTGGCGGCGCGCGGGCTTGATCTGCCGGATCTGGACCTGGTGATCCATGCGGACCTGCCCACCAACAAGGAGACCATGCTCCATCGCAGCGGCCGCACGGGACGGGCAGGGCGCAAGGGCGTATCGGTGCTGCTGGTGCCGTATCCAAAGCGCCGCCGGGCCGAGCAATTACTGGGGGCGGCTGGGGTGGACGCGGGCTGGAGCGATCCGCCGAGCGCCGAGCTGATCCGCGAGCGCGATCAGGAACGCCTGCTGGCCGATCCGATCCTTGCGGAGGCTCCGACCGATGAGGACTTGACCCTGGGCAAGCTGCTGCTGGAGGGCCGCCCAGCGGAGTGGATTGCGGCGGCCCTGGTCCGGCAATACCGCAGCCGCCACCCGGCGCCAGAGGAGCAATTCGACGCTCCGCCGCCGGTGCGGGAGCCGGTGCCGGGCCGGTTCGGCGGCGCGGTGCGTGAGATGCGGGAGCCGCAGCGGACCGCAGAGGGTGGGGCCTGGTTCCGGCTTACCCTGGGCCGGCGGCAGAACGCCGACCCGAAGTGGCTGATCCCGCTGATTTGCCGCTTGGGCGGCGTGACCAAGGCGGACATCGGCGCAATACGCATCTTCGACACCGATACCCGATTCGAGATTACGGCC
Organism: uncultured Acetobacteraceae bacterium; assembly: GCA_964242295.1. GTDB lineage: Bacteria > Pseudomonadota > Alphaproteobacteria > Acetobacterales > Acetobacteraceae > DASWOJ01. The sequence continues at coordinate 3,871 of CAXTDP010000447.1, forward strand.
GAAGCCGCCGACCGCTTCGCGCAGGCGACACGGCACGCGGGGGAAGGCGAGGCCCGGATCGAGCCGGCGACCGCCGGGTCCGACCTGCGTACCTCTGGCGCCCGGCCCGGCCGCAGCTACGCCAGCCGCAAGGCGCCGAGGGCAGCAAGGGGGTAGAGGTTCTGCTCCCTCTCCCTTCGGGAGAGGGTCGGGGTGAGGGAAACCGCATGCGCCAGCCGTTCCTATATTGGCTCTACTCGCATGCAGGCGGCGACACCGCCCCCTGTTTCCCTCACCCCAACCCTCTCCCAGAGCGAGAGGGAGTAGGACGCATCAGCCCTTCCTTAATAGGAACGTGTTGCTGATCCACTCGCCGTCCCGCCCGATGCACCAGTCCGGCTGCACCTCCAGCACCCGCAGCCCGGCGTCGTGCGCCGCCGCAAGGATCGTGCGCTGCGGGACGAAGTGCATCTCCATTCCCACTTGCCTCGCCGCTTCGGACGGCCAGGCATAGCCGGCGCCAAAGGTCGGCACCTGGAAGAACGCGCACCCTCCCGGACGCAGCCCCGCGAATGCCCGGTGCAGCACATCCATGATGACCGGTGGCGGCGAGTGCTGCAGCGATATCACGGAGTAGAACAGGTCGGTCCCGTCCAGCGCCCCCAGATCCGCCGGGCCGCGCACCTGCAGCAGTTCGACGTTGCCGATCTCCGACGCCGCCAGGTCGGCGGCGGCGGCGCGCAGATGCGGGGCGGATACGTCGAACGCCAGCACCCGCCGGAAGCGCCGGGCGAGGGCTCGGGTGATGCGGCCGACACCGCAGCCGTATTCGGCGCAGACTCCGCCCTCCGGCAACGGGACACCGGAACGGTGCAGCCAGGCGTCCAGGCGGCGTGCCTCGCCCTCTCCCGTCTCGTGGAAGGCAGCCAGGGCGGCGGCGTCCAGGCTGGGAGCACGGAAGCGGTCCTCCGTCAGCACGGACCAGTGCGCGTCGGCCTCCCCCAGCCTGGACCAGACGGTGGCCACGCGATCCCACAGGGCTTGCAGTTCGTCAGCGCCGCACTCGGTCTGCACCACCATGGGTGGCGCGGCGTCGAGCGGATACAGCCGGGACTCTGGGGCGGGCGGGATTTCCGGGGTGGGCAGGGCGGCGCGGAACTCGTCCGAATCCGCCAGCACCCCCACGAGCCAAGCCATGTCGCGTCCGCCCTGCAACGCCGCGGCGTAGCGCGCCAGCCCGTCCGGGTCGGCCTCCCGCCGCAGCACGGCGCGGTAGGCCATGCCAACTTGCGCTGCCGCATCCACGGCCTGCGGCGCCGTTGCGTCGGCAGGCGGGATCGCTGGCGCGTCCGCCGCACCCGGTGGCAGGGGGACGACGAGCCGGT
>CAXTDP010000448.1:0-5228 GCA_964242295.1 uncultured Acetobacteraceae bacterium
CCTTGGTATTCACCGCTCGCCATCCTGACGGCACTCACGCTGCGCGCGGTGTTCCGCCTGGCCTATAGGCAAGCCGAGGGCCTGCTCGGCTCCGTCATTGGTCTGCTTGGCCTCGGCCTTCCCGTGCCGGACCACACGACGTTAAGCCGGCGTGCGGCGACGCTGGACGTGCCGCGACCGGGGAACGCCGGCGCTGGGACTGGCGGCGAGCCCATGCACCTGCTGGTGGACAGCACGGGGCTCTCAAGCTGTGCGGCAAGGGCGAGTGGCTGCTTGAGAAGCACGGGACGGCAACACGGCGGTCATGGCGCATGCTGCATCTCGGCGTGGACGCCGAAACTGGTCGGATCGTGGCTTCCACGCTGACCCCCAAGGACGTGGACGACGCGTCTCAAACCGATTCCTTGCTGGACCAGGTCGCAGGACCCGTGGCGTCGTTCACCGCCGACGGCGCGTATGACCAGGATCGCGTCTACGCCGGGGTTGCCGAACGTCATCCCGAAGCGGCTGTTGTCGTCCCGCCGCGCGCGAACGCTGTGCCGAGCGACACGGCCGAGACCGCACCGACACAGTGGGACGGCCATCTCCAGCACATTGCCCGGCACGGGCGCATGAAGTGGCAGAGCGCGTCTGGCTACAACAGGCGAGCCCGGGTCGAAGCCACCATGAACAGATGGAAGCAGGTCATCGGCGATGAGTTGCGCGCGCACACGGACGAGCGCCGGGCGACCGAGGTCGCGGTCGCAGTCCACGCGCTCAACCGCATGCTGGATCTCGGACGCCCGAGCTACGTCCGCGTCGCCTGACCTCAAGCGGGGTTGGGGGCATTGCGCCCATCCCCCTGATCCCTGCACCACGCTGACCTCTGCGGCTGCTTGCCCGTCGGTCGCCTCGAGTTGCAGCGCGACGGCATGGGTGCGGGTGCGCAGGCTCTCCTGGTTCACCCGCGAGGCAGGCAGCAGGCTCTCCAGGATGCGCGCACCATCCCGGAACGAGCCGCGCGCGCCCAATTGGGCCTGCCCCCGCTCCAGCTCCGGCGTGCACCGCGCCGTCAACAGCGCACAGACCGGCGACACCGTCACCGCCACCGCGGACTCCGTCAGCCGGCAACAACACAGCTTGAACCGCGGCGCCTCGACCTCGACCGTGCCGAACAGGGTCTGCAGCCGACGCGTGCGCCGGTCCTTGAGGGACTGCATCACCCCGCAGGCCTCGCAAACCCGGTGGTGGGCTGCATACGCCGCAACCTGACCGCACAGCATGTTCGCCTGCAGCTTGGCTACGAGCGCCTTGGTCTCGGCGAGCATGAGGCCGACCTCCGCCAGCGTGCTGACCACCCCCGGCCGACTGATTGTCACCAGCTCTGTCGCCGTCACCTCCCCCGCGCTCGTCCTTGCTTCAAGCCGAACCGTTCAATGCATCACGCCCGCCACCCTTGTGATCAGGCATCAGCCAGGCTGATCAACCTGAGACAGGCAAGTAGGTTGCCCCAGGTTTTTGACACTCCCCAAGCGCCAGCAGATGCGCTGGTCACCTCGAGGCGCCCATCGTGTGCTTCAGGTCAGGGCGGCGGTGCTGGACGGGCGATTTGGCCACCCAGCAATCCAGCGCGCGGCGTAGCGCCCCAGGTTTTTGACAACTCCCCGGAACTCCGCCTTCAGCACCATGGTCACGAACTCACGCGGCGTGAAGTCGTCGTTGAGCAGGATGACCTTGTGCATCTTCGGCCGCTCGGGCTTGAGCACGGTTTCCACGCGGGGCGTGGTTGTTGTGTCTTGCATGGGATGCGCCTCCGTCCGTCGCCGTATCGTTACGTGCGTCGCGCGGGCGGCGAGACAAGGGCAGTTCTGCCCGGCAGAGGATGACGACAACAGCCTATGCCTGCGCCGAAGCCAAGCGGTGCGATCCTTGTTGAGTCTAGTCAGCACCATGCACTTTTCTACGGATGGCACCGTAGAAAAGAAGCCGACTTTGTCATGGTTTCATGAGCAACCGGCACACGTGATTGTGCCAAATCGTGGGCGGGCAAAGGCCTGCTGGCCCAGTGTCGCGTTGGGAACAAATGTGGTATATAATGATGTATAAATATAGTTTGCCTGAACGATTATGACGCTGTCACCAGCATTTGGAACAAGCGGCGTTGCCACATTAGTCTTTGTTGAAGCCGTATTGATTGACGTCGCAACCGTTTGACAAGCCCCGTTGTATTCCCAATCTTTTTTCAGGCTTGAGTCAGATTGCTTTGTATAACTAATAATGGACATAGATAATACGTTCCCGGCAAACGGTCGCATCATGAGTTGGACCCCGCCAGCAGCGGTAGATCCTCCCTTGCAGAAATCGTCCAGCAAGGCGCTCGTAGTCGTTATCTGGGTAGCCACTATGGAAGCCATGCTGGACGCTGTGGAACTTAGCAGCATCTTCGCTCGCACGAACTGAGAAATGGCAAAAAGCCCAAAGAAAAGGGCAACCAAAACCGGCGTTATCAGGGCAAACTCAAGGGCTGCAACGCCGCGACGGTCGCTGCCCAGGCATACGGCATCGCGCAAATGACAAAATCGAAGCCTCGTCATTGTGGCTCGTTTTGAAAAACGGTTGTTGCTGTAAGCATGAAACCCGCGACGTTCGTCAATGACATCCCGAACGGGCTGTTGCAAGCGACCTGTAACACGACCGCATTCCCAGCACTGCCTGGTGAGAAGCTGGCCGGCGAAAACGCCGTCCCAACAACCGTCGCTGCCGCCACTGCGCTGAACGTGGGACCGGATGCCGCATAGATCATCAGCGTGCTCTGGCACGACGGCACGATGGTTGAAACGTAGCCGCATACCAAGTTGCGTACCTCGGTGTCGGACGTGCCCCGTATTGTGCCAATCTGTATCTTCCGTCCAGCTTCCTTCGTAGCGTGGTTAAGGACCCCCAACGCCATGATGTTCAAGCCGGCGGCGATTGCGCCAGTGACGAGGAAAAACAACGGGATAGCAACAACGGCGAACTCTACCGCCGCCGTCGCACGGGTGTCCCGCAGCAGCGAGCGTCGGCATGGCTTCAGCCGCCGTTCTGCGCCGGCGTCGCTTTTCGAGACCAATTCGATCACTCCTGCCCTACTGGATCAACTTTGGCTTTGGTGTCGTGGTCGTGTTAGTGGTGGTCGTTAACGTCGTCGTTGTCGGAACTTGGCCGGTCACCGCCGGGTCTTTACCGATCGTTCCCGCATCCGGATTGGTCGTAGTGTTGCTGCACGTCAAGGTGAAATAAAGGTTCTTGTAATCCTTGTCATCGGTGTGTGCGCCCATGTCGTTCCACCAATACATGAATGTCCGCCCAGCAATCTGAGTGCAGCTTAGATTCGCATATTGAGAGCCAGACCTGAAGTCAGTCGGCGACATGCACACGCCAGGATAGGGTGGCCGGGTAGGCGGATTATTAACGTCGGTAACTAGCACGATTTGAACGGCGCAGTTAGAGTTCGCCAAATTGTTCACATCGCTGTAGTGCGTGGCGCCCTGATTCAGCTGGTAGCCAGTAAGGCCTTTGATGACGCTGACGGAGTTGTCGGTAATCTGGGATGGCGACTGGCTTAGCGCCAATAAGGCAGTCGTCATCACTTCGAAGTAGCCGGGCTGAGCCCCATACTGGTTTGGACCGTAGCCTCCGGCGCCTCCGGGGGGGAACATGCCGTTATTCATGTTGACGAACATTAAAGCGATCGGCTGGTCTGCGGGTAGGGTGTAGTTCATACTCTTCACTGCGGTGCCGAATTGCCCGTTGCAGGCACTATTGCTTGTCCATTGGCTATCTACGGCTCCGTTGCAGTTGCTGCCAATCTCGTAGAACTGTGACAGCGGTGGGTAACTGGTGTAATCATAGCCATTGCTACTTTTGGGCACACCATAAATATAGACCGAGTTCCAGTCGGCCGCTGTGGACTTGCTCGGCGAGGGCGACACTATCTGTGAGGGTGATCCGCCTCCAGCTCCAAGCTGCACGACCGGCACCTGCGGATTATTGACGACCGTCGTTGTCGTAACTGGAATAGTTGTCGATGTTATTGCAGCAATCGACGTAACGTTAACGGTCATTCTGGTAAGGCCGACCAGTGCCCCAAACGTGGTCGGCAGGGTGGCGGTCGCACTCACCGTTATGGACGGCGACGACGTGGCTGCATTTGATTGTGCAGCGGTGGCGGTGCGGGAGGTCGTCGTGATGGACCCACTCAGGGCATACTTGTCGAAGTAGCTTTGCGCACTGTTCTGCGCAGCCGTAGCCTGGCCCGTCGACGTATAAAGGGTGGCGCCTGCTAGGGCAGCCGCATCAGCAGCGTTTTGCAGCGCTGCCCTGGCTCCGGTCATCTGCGAAATATCGACCCCAGCCCCAACGGCAGCAATGATCGGTACGGCACTCACAGCAACCGCCACGGCCACGTTGCCCCGGCGGTCGCCGAACAAGCGCCGCCTTGGACCGACGGAAAGGCAAGCTCTGCCACCCTGCGCACCCAAGCTTCCCGCGTGCTTCGAAACCCAACCCAACATCGTCAACGCTCCCCCTATATGATCTATTGTGAACGGCACTGGCATGGCTCGGCGTCCATCTCAGAACGCTGGTGCGGCGCCCGCCTGCTAGCCGGACCCACCAACGCCACGTGCGCCATCGGCACTACAAACGAAAATACGGCACGCTCCACGGCCTGCGCACCGCGCATATTCAGTCCGCGGAACATCACGGCTTGACCTCCGGAACAGGAATGGCGCCCATCACGACAGCAGCAGCCGGAGCGGATGCAAGGGCCGCCGCAGAATGGGCTTCAGCTGCAAGCGCCACGGACGGCGCAGCCACCAAGGCCGGGGACGCAATAATTTCAGGGGTAGGAGCGGCAGGGCGCGCCCTGACCTGCGCACGCAACCGCGTTTGGGCAGCAACGGGCTCTTCAGCCGCAGCAGCCGAAAGAGTGGTAAACGGACCAGCCCCCGGCGACCCGGTCCCAACACCCGGAGACACCGCAACACTGCCAATCGGCCGGAAAGCATCGAAGCCGGCCAGCGCCGCCGCCACGTCCCCGCGCGGCATGTCCACTGCCAGCGCACGCTTCGCCTCATCCCGCTGCCCGGCAAGCTCCAACGCAAAGGCTAGGTTGTGCCGGATGCGCGGGACAGTGGACGTCTCCGCCGCCGCAGAACGCATGATCACCAGCGCGTCGGCTACGTTGCCGCTCATGGCCAAGGACAGGC
>CAXTDP010000449.1:0-5224 GCA_964242295.1 uncultured Acetobacteraceae bacterium
GCATCAAAGAGCTACTCAGAATGCTCGCTGTCTCATAGCGTTGAACAGCCCTGACACCATAGCCCAGCACATCCCAGCGCCGGACAACCAAAACCGCGGCCTACAGCTGACGCTTACTGCGCCGGGATGCACCTCAACTTGGCGCATCGCTGGTTCTGCCGCCTTGGTGTGGACGACGTCGTGCTGAACCACAGGACCTTCAGCAAGAACCGGCATCGCCGCTTCCGCGACGGCGCCGTGTTCCGCGCCGTGTTCGAGCAGGTCGTGCGACGCTGCATGGAGGCCGGCCTCGTTCCTGGCGACACCGCGGCCGTAGACGGCAGCCAGGTGGACGCCGACGCGATCCGCCGCTGTTCCTCGGCTTCCTGCAAGGCGTCGCATTCGGCTGGACGTTCACGCACATGATCGGCCCCATGCTGCTGGGCAGCGCCGTCCTGCTCGGCACGTTCTACGTGCTCGACCGCCGGGCGTGGGCGCGGGACGGCGGTCCGCTCCAGGTCGGTCCGCTGCGGATCGGCTTCCGGAGCTTGCACAACCTGTTCTACCTCGCCGGGGCCGTGGGGTCCGTGCTGCTGAGCGGGGTGTGGAAGCCCGGCATCGACCTGCACGTCTGGCGCGTCGAGGTGCCGTTGCAGAGCCTGGCGCGCGACGGGGTGCTACTGGCGCTGGCCGGCCTGTCCTGGGCCACGACGGCGCGGCGGGTGCGAATCGAGAACGCCTTCACTTGGGAACCGATCCTGGAGGTGATCTACCTGTTCGCTGGCATCTTCCTGACCATCCTGCCGGTGCTCGCCATTCTCAGGGCCGGCAGTTCGGGCGCGCTCGCGTCAATCGTGGCGTTCGCGACCGGGCTGGACGGGCAGCCGGACAACACCGCCTACTTCTGGATGACGGGCCTGCTGTCGTCGTTCCTGGACAACGCGCCGACTTACCTCGTGTTCTTCAACATGGCCGGCGGCGACCCGCAGGCGCTCATGGGGCCGCTGTGGCACACCCTGCTCGCGATCTCGGCCGGTTCGGTGTTCATGGGCGCCATGACCTACATCGGCAACGCGCCCAACTTCATGGTCCGCTCCATCGCCAGCGAGCGCGGCATCCGCATGCCGTCGTTCCTGGGCTACATGGGCTGGTCCTGCGCCGTGCTGCTGCCCATGTTCCTGCTCGTGACCGTGGTGTTCTTCCGGGGCTGAAAGGCTGGTGTGGATACTCCATGGGAATGCTGCGGCACTGATCGCCGAGCGGCGTGAGCGAGCCGCCGATGTTGGCGACCAGGAAGATGAAGAACACCAGCACGTGGGCGTTGTGGCGGCGCTTGAGGTTGGCCTGGATCAAGGGCCGGACCAGCAGCATGGCGGCGCCGGTCGTGCCGGTGACGCTGGCCAACGCCGCGCCGAAGGCGAGTATCCCCGTGTTGATGGCAGGCGTCCCGACCATGTTGCTGCGGACGCGGACGCCGCCCGAGATGACGAACAAGGCGAACAGCAGGATGACGAAGGGCAGGTACTCCCCCAGCGCGACGTGCAGCACCTCGCCGGCCGCGAGGGCCATGCCGTAGGTTGCGGCGAACGGCAGCAGAAACAGCAACGCCCAGGCTGCCGCGACCTTGCCGAAGTGCTGGTGCCAGAAGTGCGGCGCGAGCTGCGGCACGGCTGCGACCGAGAGCAGCAGCCCGGCGAAGGGCAGCGCCCACCAGAGGCCCAGGGTCGAGCCATCGAGGGCTGCCACGCCTTCGGTTGCCGAGGCTGGCCCCGCGCCGCACGCGCAGACCATCAGCGGGGCTAGGGCCAGCCGCCCAATCCAAATTGCCAAGGTCAGCCCTACCCATGCCCGTTACCCGGCATTGTGTAGAGAGAGGCAGAGTTGCGCGGAAGCTGTGGCCGACAGTGCGCCATGCGTCTTGCCAATGCCTGACCGATGCGAGGCATCATCTTGCGCTTTCACGGTAGCTGTTCGCCAAACCAACCCTGGCGGACAGTTGGACGCCAGCCTCCTTCGTCGGACGCCTTGCCAAAGCTGTCCCGTGATGGCCTCGAACAGGTCTCCGCATCACGCTGCTGATCGCGTGATGACCGGCCCGCATGCCACAAGCTTGTCGGCCATCCATAGGCAGGCTTGCTTCCCCGCAGCGGGCCAGGACTGCGCCCAGCAGCAGGACGAAGGCACGCATCCGTCTCCCTAACTCCCTATCAAGGGGTCACCTCACCGTTTGCTCAAAATCGCACGCTAACGGCCTTTCAGGCGGTGCTTACCTTTCAACTCGGTTCTGCAAGAGGGTTATGGAACGAATTTCCTTATGTTCCACCGCGCCGAGCCATGCCTTCCGCAAACGAACGTTTGCGCAACCCTCTGATCCACCTGGGTTTCTGGCTTAGTGTGCAGTTTTGAGCAAACCGTGAGGTGTCCCCAACTCGGGGACGGTGTGCGCCCTGGCGCTGGAGGGCGTGGGAGTCGGCATCGTCAACCCGATGGCGGCAGACGGCTTCGCCGCGCGCGGACTGCTATTCCGGCCGTTCGAGCCAGAGGTCTATTTCAAGGCCCACCTGCTGTTCCAGCCCGACATGCAGCGAGCCGCGCTAGTGCGCGCCCTCGTGGCCGAGCTGCTGCGCGCCCGTGGCTGGCGGGACGCCTAGCGCTGCAACTCCTTTACGGCGTCCCAGGCGCCAGCCGTCAGGTCGCCGGCTTGTTTCAGGGTTGCCTCTTGGGGTCTGAGGAACAAGCGATACCGTTGCCGAATTCACCCGACCCATAAGGACGCGCGTCGGCAAGCTTGGGAGTCCCGTCCTCGATGCCGGTAAAGCGGGGTACACAGGGCCGGTGACGCCGCGAGCAAATGGCCAACCCCGAATTCGCCAACGGTATCTCTTGCTCCCCAGACCCTGGCTGGGGCCACTTTCCACCAGAAGCAGTCCAACAGGATACATTGTCCCGCACAGGGCACCTATCCGTTGAACCAAACCCAACTGACCAGCCCTACTCTGTCCGGCGCTCCTGGATCACCTACGAGAAGCCGGAAATATTGACTGCTAGAAGGGAAAACGGACGGTGTTCCTGCAACAGCTAATTTTTCCGCATGGCGGCGACCAGGGCATCCACGTTGTAGCGGAACATGGCGGCGTAGGTCGGCGCCGGCCCGTCGGGCGCAGAGAGCGCCTCGACATACAGCACCCCGCCGGACTCCGCCCCGGTGGCGCTTGCCACCTGACGCACCAGGCGCGGGTCGTTCGAGTTCTCGAAGAAGTAGCTGCGGACCTTCTCGGCCTTGATCTGCCGGATCAGCGCCGCGACCTCCTTCGCCGACGCCTCCCCCTCGGTGGACAGGCCGACTGGCGCCAGGAACGTGACGCCGTAGGATGCGCCGAAGTAGCCGAAGGCATCATGGCTGGTCAGCACCTTGCGCCGGGCGGGCGGCACCGAGGCGATCTGCTGCCGGGCATAGGCGTCGAGCTGCCGCAGCTCGCCGCCATACCGGGCGCCGTTGGCCTGGTAAGAGGCTGCCCCATCCGGGTCGGCCGCGGACAGGCCCTTGACGATGTTCTGCACGTAGGTCGCCCCGTTCGCCGCGTCGTTCCAGGCGTGCGGGTCGGTGACCTGCTTGCCATCCTCCTCCATCCGGCGGGTCCGCAGGCCCTGCGTGGTCACGACCGGCTTGCCCTGGAAGCCCGAGGCCGTGATCAGGCGCGTCATCCAGCCTTCCAGGCCCAGGCCGCTGACGAACACCACGTCGGCGGCCTTCAGCGCCCGGGCGTCGTCCGGCGAGGGCTCGAAGGCATGGGGGTCGCCGTTCGGCCCCACGAGCGACGTGACGTGAACGCGGTCGCCGCCGACCTGGCGGACCATGTCGGCCAGCACGGTGAAGCTCGCGACCGCCTCCAGCGTCTTCGCCGCGGCAGGCCCGGCAGGAAGCAGGACGGCAGCCAGCAGCAGGGCGAACGAGGCAAGCGAACGGGTGTGGCGCATGGAAAACTCCTACAGTTCAGCCCGCAGCACGCGGGCCTGGGAAGGCGCGGCGCAGCACTCCGCCGCGGCCGAACAGGATGGAGACGATCAGGAACACGCTGGCCGCCAGCACGATGGACGGCCCCGACGCCAGGCCCAGGTGGAAGGAGGCCACCAGCCCGATGTAGCCCGACGCAAAGGCGACCCCTGCCGCGATGGCCGCGAGGGCCGGCAGCGTCGTCGCCCACAGCCGCGCCGCCGCCGCCGGCAGCATCATCAGCCCGACCGCCATCAGCGTTCCCAGCGCCTGGAACCCGGCCACCAGGTTGGCCACAACCAGAAACAGGAACAGCAGGTGATACAGCGAGCCACGCCCGCCGACCGCCTGCATGAAGCCGGGGTCGAAGCATTCGGCCACCAGCGGGCGGTACACCGCCGCCAGCACCAGCGCCGTCAGGGACGCGATGCTGCCGATCAGGAACAGCGCCTGGTCGTCGATGGCCAGGATGGTGCCGAACAGCACGTGCAGCAGGTCGATGCTGGACCCGCGCAGCGACACCAGCAGCACCCCCGCCGCCAGCGACGTCAGGTAGAACCCAGCGAAGCTCGCGTCCTCGCGCAGCGCGGTCGTGCGGCTGACCAGGCCCGACAGCAGCGCCACCACGAGGCCGGCAATCATGCCGCCGCTGCCCATCGCCGGCAGCGACAGCCCGCCGAGCAGGAAGCCGACCGCGGCGCCGGGTAGCACGGCGTGGCTCATGGCGTCGCCGACCAGGCTCATGCGCCGCAGCAGCAGCAGCACGCCGACCGGTCCGGAGCCGATGCTCAGCGCCAGGCAGGCCACCAGCGCCCGGCGCATGAAGCCGAACTCGACGAAGGGGCCGATCAGGGCGTCGTACAGGGTCACGACGCGGCGCGGCTGGACCGGGCCACGGCCCAGTTGTCGTCCCATGCCTCCGCCGCCTCCCGTGCACGCAGCAGGTTCGCCTGCGACAGGACGGCGTCGGTCGGCCCCCATGCGATGACCTTCTGCGCGATCAGCAGGGTGTCGGGGAACAGCTCGCGCACCTGGTCGAGGTCGTGCAGCACGGCGATCACGGTCCGGCCCTCCCCGTGCCAGCGCCGCAGTAGGTCGAGCAGGTCGCAGGTGGTGCGGCTGTCGATGGCATTGAATGGCTCGTCGAGCAGGATGACCGGGGCATCCTGCAGCAGCAGCCGGGCGAACAGCACGCGCTGGAACTGCCCGGCCGACAGGGCGCCGACCGGCCGGCGCTCCATCCCCCGCAGC
>CAXTDP010000450.1:0-5215 GCA_964242295.1 uncultured Acetobacteraceae bacterium
GGGCGATGGCTGGCTGCGAGCCGGCCATCGCCCGGTTGTAGGCGCGCAGCACCATGGCGGGCTGCGCCTCTTCCGGCGTCAGGAACAGGCCCCAGCGCCGGGCCAGGCGGCCCAGCGTGATACGGCTGGACAGGATGCTGGCAGGCACCACGGCCAGCAGGCCAAACACCAGCGGCGCGCACCAGCCCAGCAGGGCCAAGCCCTCCGCCGAGTTGGCCGTTGCCGCCAGGGCGGCCAGCCAGCCCAGCCCCACCACCGCCACGCCGCGGAAGCGCAGCCAGCCCTCCGCCCAGGACACGCCGCGGTCATCGCGCGGCTGCGCCGTCCAGCAGACGGTCTGGCCCAGCATCAGGCTGCCGACATAACGGGTGTAGAACAGGATCAGCACGGCGGAGACCACCAGTGCGCCCACCTGCTCCAGCGCCGCACCGGCCAGCAGCCGCAGGCGGCCGCCGTAGCGCCGGGCCTCGTGTCCATCCGCCAGCACTTCACCCAGGCACAGCAGCTTGCCGGCATACAGCAGGAACAGCACCAGCGCCGCCAGCCCGGCATGGGCCGGGCCGCTGCCAAGCAACACGGCCTGGACGAAGCCGCCGCCGATGGCCGCATCCAGCGTCGCCAGCAGCAGGAACAGCACCGCCAGCGGGGCGGAGATATAGTGCAGCACGCCGTAGGCCAGGTGGAACCGCCCGACCGGGCGCAGGCCGGGATGGCGCAGCAGGCCGGTATGCTGCAGGTTACCCTGGCACCACCGCCGCTCCCGGCTGGCATAGTCCACGAGGTTGGCCGGCAGCGCCTCGAAGCTTTCCATCACCTGCGGCAGCACCCAAACATCCCAGCCGGCGCGGCGCATCAGCCCGGCTTCCACCACGTCGTGGCAGAGAATCTCGCCGCCGAACGGCTCCCGCCCCGGCAGCACCGGCAGCGCACAGTGCTGGACGAAGGGGGCGATGCGTATGATGGCGTTATGGCCCCAGTAGTTGCCGTCCCGGCCCTGCCAGAACGTCAGCCCCTCCACCAGGGTGGGTGTGTAGAGCCGTGCGCCGAACTGCTGCATCCGAGCGAACAGGGTTTCGCGCCCGACGGCATAGGGCACGGTCTGGATGATGCCGGCGCGGGGATTGGCGTCCATCAGGCCGATCAGGGCGCCGATCGCGCCAGCGCCCATGATGCTGTCGGCGTCCAGCACGATCATGTAGTCGTAGTGCCCGCCCCAGCGCCCGCAGAACTCCAGGAGGTTGCCGACCTTGCGGCCCTCGTTGGTGGCGCGGCGGCGGTAGTGCAGCGCCGGGCCGCCCCGCTTGCTGATCCGGGCCTGCACGGCTTCGAGCGCCGCCTGCTCCTGGGCCGCGACGGCGGCATCGCGGGTGTCGGATAGCACAAACATGTCCACCCCGCGTAGGGCTGCGCCGGACACGGCGGCGTGCATCGCCTCGATGGCGGCGAACACCGCCCGCGGGTCCTCATGGTGGATCGGCATCAGCAGCGCCGTACGGGTCAGCCCGGTGGGCTGCGCCGACACCTGCAGGGCACGGCCGGAACGGCGCACCAGAAAGCCGAGCACCGCCGGCCAGCCGGTCAGCGCCATATACAGCAGGTTCACCGCCAGCAAAGCCAGCAGCGGCCAGCGCAGCGAATCGGCCAGGCCCGCCGTCAGTTGGACGGCCAGCAGGGTTCCCAGCACCACCGACGCAAGCACCGGCACCAGGAACGCCGCCCGGCGCGGCCAGGACGGGCTGGCATGGTGCAGCCTGCCGTCGGACAGCAGCCCCGACATGGCGTCGTCAAGGCGTATGGAGGCACGGAGGGATTGCATGTTCATTGCCGGTGCGGCCTGGACCCTGTTGGGAGAAGAAGCGGCACAGGTTTGATCCCTATAATATGGCTGCCTAATGGCCCGCCTGCCCCGGCGGGGCCACAAAGCCTGGTAGCACACCCAAGAACCTTTCGGCAGGGACGCCACCGCCCTCCGCCGCAGCGAACGCACGCAACGCCCGGTCCAGCGCCGCCGGATCGCCGAACTGGAAACCGATCTGGCTGGCATAGGCGCAACTGGAAGCCACACGCCGGTCCAGCCCGGAGGTGATCTCCGCGGCGCAGGACGGCAGGGTACCAAGCCTGACATCCGATGGTACATCCGAACTACGGATCGCGTAAGGCGCATCGCGGTAGAACGCAAGCGGGGGCGGGTCCGCGAGCGCCAGCACGGCGGTGATGACCTGGCGATGGTCCACATGGCTGCCGAGGCCTTGCGGCGCAACGACCAGGTCGGGGCGCAGCGTTTCCACCAACTCCGCCAGCAGCGTGGCCAGCGGTTTCCAGACGTCGTCCCCGTCCAGCAGCGGGCCGAACAGCGCCGGGGCGGAATGGTAGCCGCGGTGCGGCGCTTCCGGCAGGTCCAGCCAGCGCGGCTCCGTCCCGAGGATCGCCGCCGCCGCCCGATCCTCCTCGCGGCGCAGCGCCATGTAGTCAACCTCTGGCCCCAGGCCCTTATCGGTCTGGCATGCCAGCGCAAAGCCGGCGGGGTCCGGCACCGACCGGGTGAATGCAGTCGCCATGACGGTGCGCCACCCGGCATCGCCAAGCTGCGCCAGCAGGCCGCCGCAGGAGAATGCGACATCATCCAAGTGCGGAGACAGGAACAAGGCCGTGGGCATCAAGGAGCCGCTTGCTTCTCCCTCTCCCTCCGGGAGAGGACCGGGGTGAGGGGGTCTTGGCTGCGGAGCGGGGCGTTGGAAGTTCCGACAGCGAGCGGTCCCGGTTTGGCAAGGGATGCGCTTGCCCTCCCCCTCACCCCGGCCCTCTCCCGGAGGGAGAGGGAGAAGAAGCGCGCCTTCACAGCAGATGCGGCTCGGCGCGGAAGCGGCAGGGGAGGATCGGCAACTCCGGCGACCAAGCCAGGTCTGGCGCCTGGCCGCCCACCTCGGCGTAAACGTCCATGATCTGCCGCCCAACAGCCTTCCAGGAATACACCGCCCGGCATTCCGCCAGCGCCGCATCTGCCAGCCGGTGCCGCAGCGCCACGTCGCGCAGCACCTGGCGCAGCGCGCCGGCCAGGCCGGCGCGGTCGCCCGGCTCGGTCAGAAGCCCGTTTTCCCCGTTGCGGATGCAGTCCACCACGCCGACGCTGCGGCAGGACACGACGGCCAGGCGGCTCGCCATTGCTTCCAGGATGGTATTGCTGAATCCCTCGGCATAGGTGGGCGACACGAACACCTCGGCGCGCCGGTAAACGGCTGGCACGTCGTCATAGTCCACGTATCCCGTCATCTCCACGCAGTCCTGCAGGCCCATCAGCGGAATGCTGGCCGCCGTCTCGTCGTAGGTCGGCCCGATGCCGGAGATCAGCAAGCGGAAGCGGTCGCCGCTCTCCCTCAACTGCCGGGCCGCATCCAGCAGGTCCAGCACGCCTTTCCGGGCGTCCACCCGTCCGTGATACAGCAGCACCGGCGGCCCATCACCGGCAAAGGCGGGGCCGGGAGTGAAGCGGGACACGTCCACAGCCCCGGGCACGATCGTGAAGCGGGCGGGGTTGGTGCCGAGGCGCTGCACGACCTCCTCTCGGAAGGAGTCGCAGCCGATCAGCACCCTGTTGGCGTGGTCCAGCACTCGGGTCATCGCCAGCCGGTGCGTTTCGCAGCAGCTTCCGACCCAATGGCCGTCGCCGCCCTGGATGGAGGCGACCGTCGGCAGGCCCAGGATGCGCGACGCTTCCAGCGCCATCCAGCCGCAGGGATAGCCATACTGGGCGTGCAGCACGTCGAAGGGTTTGCGCCGGTGCTCGGCCACGACCGCCGTCACCATCGCACCCACGTCGCGCTCGAAGTCGCCGCACTCCTGCTCGCCCAACTGCTCCATGCCGATGACGCGCACGCCGGGCACCGGGGGCGGCGGGCCGCCGCCATACACCTGGCGGCCGAACACGTCGCCGCGGTATTGGCTGAACATGGTGACGTCATGCCCGGCGGCGACCAGTTCGCGCAACAGGTTGAGCGCATACACGGACATGCCGGAGATCGCCGGGAAGAAGCGGCGGCTGATGAAGCACACCCTCATGCCGGACGCCCTGCGAGGCCGGGGCCGGGCCGCTCCTGCTCCCTCTCCCTCCGGGAGAGGGTTGGGGTGAGGGAAACAACATGCGCTGGACTCAGAGGTTTATGCACCGCGTCACAGCTGGGCCAAGCGCGGCGTTTGCGGCTTCCCTCACCCCAACCCTCTCCCGGAGGGAGAGGGAGACGGAAGCTGATAGGATTCACGCTGCCGCTTTCAGGTAGGCCAGGCTGGCCGGGATGATCGTGTCGGCGCGGTGGCTTTCGCGGGACATCTCCACGCACACCAGGCGGGTAAAGCCCACATCGTCCAACGCGCGCAGCACGCCGGGCACGTCCATGTCGCCCTCGCCGAACGGCAGGTGGATGTGGACGCCGCGCTTCATGTCCTCGATGGTGACGGTGCCGAGATGCGGGGCGAACTCCCGCACCGCCTCGGCCGGGTCGCGCTCGCCGGTGACGATGCAGTGGCCAGTGTCCAGCGCCAGGCGGAGGCCGGGTATTCCCAACGCGGCCCAATCGTCCACCGTCTCGATCAGCATGCCCGGCTCCGGCTCCAGAGCGGCGGTCGTGCCGAGCGCCTCGGCCCGCCGGGCGACCTGCGCCGCACCGTCCAGCAGCCAAGCGCGTGCCTGGTCGCGCGGCACGCCAGGCTTGGGCACGCCGGCCCAGAACGACATCGCGTCGGCACCGGTATCAGCCGCGACCTCCAGCGCACGGGACAGGAACTCGACCCGGCGGGCGCGTCCGGCAGGGTCGGCGGTCAACAGGGTCGGCTCATGCTTGGCGCGGGGGTCCAGCAGGAACCGTGCGCCGGTTTCCACGACGCAGCCCAGGCCCAGGGTCCGCAGCCGGGCCGCCAGGCTGCGCCGCGCCTCGGGAAAGTCGGGCGCAAATGGGTCGAGGTGGTGGATGTCCAGCGTCAGCGCCACGCCGTCATACCCGACGTCCGCAATCAGGCCCAGCGCATCGTCAAGCCGGTGATTGGCCGCACCGTTGGTGTTGTAGGCGAAGCGCAGGGTCACGGGTCTTCCATGGACAAGGGCGCGCTGTGCACCTCCGGCTCACGGTAGAGCGGATACAGCGGGCCGACGATCCGGTCCACGGCGGCCACATCCAGCCAGGCCGGGCCGCCCAGCCGCGCCTCGGCCTCGGACGTCAGGCGC
>CAXTDP010000451.1:0-5202 GCA_964242295.1 uncultured Acetobacteraceae bacterium
CGTCGACGATCAGGTGGACGATGTCGCCCTCAGGCAGCCAGTCCATCATGTCAGCTGGAAGCAGAAAGACCTGGCGTCGTTCCGGTTCACGAAAATGGTGCGCCATCATTCGGCCCGTGTCGTGGGAGAGCAATGATCGAATCGTGGTTCGCCAGAGCCGTCAACACCGAACCACACCAAAATACGTCATCACGACGTTCCCGAAGCCGATTGTGCAACAGGCTCCTGATTACCTCTCATAACTCTGCATGCTCTCATCGGCTGAACTTCTATCACGGCGTGATCACGAGCAGGGTGGATGTTGCGGAGGCGTAGAGACGGCCAGAGGCATCCACCAGCTTGGCCTCGGCAAACGCAGCCCGGCGTCCAAAAGACAGCAGCCGCCCTTCCGCGCGAACTTTGCCCGTCTCCTTGGTTAGAGCCTTGTGGTAAGCGATTTTCAGTTCAAGCGTGGTGTACGATTGGCCGGCAGCAAGCCTGGAATGCACGGCGCAGCCGCAAGCCGAGTCCAGCAAGGTTGCCGCATAGCCGCCGTGCACCGACCCGATGGGATTGTAGGCGTGCTGGCCAGGAATGCCCTCAAAGGCGGCGAAGCCTTCCTTGAACTCAACTCCAGTGAACTGCAACGTTGCACCGATCCCGGACAGAGGGCCCGAGCGCAGCAGGGCGTGCAGTTGTTCCAGCCCGGTCATGCCTGCAGCCGTGGTTTCAGAAGATGCGCTCATGTTTCTCTCCACCGTTGACGCCATTGCGCCCGCGCACGCCACAGCCGACCTCACGCGTCGACTTCAACGCCGCCATTCCGATTGCAAAATGAACAGCATTGACCCTAAGTCCGATTAACTAAGTCTGTTTAGTGCACTAAGCAGAAAGTTGGGCGGGGGCACGGTCGCGAGCCAGTTCACATCCTCATCGACGCCGACCTACAGGACGGAGACGGTGGGCTACGTGGAAGCTGCTCCGGGCAGAGCTTGCCCACTCCGTTTCAAGCGCCTGTCCGCTTCTCCCGGTTCTCCCCCACACCGGACAGTTCCTTCCTAGCCAAGATCTGCCGGAGGTGGCGATCAGGCCGGCATCCCACCTTCCGCGTGGCTCATCAAAGCAGCTTATCCAGAGTGAGCGGCAGATCTCGGACGCGCTTGCCGGTCGCATTGAACACAGCATTGGCAACTGCCGCACCTGTGCCCGTGATGCCGATCTCGCCGATACCATGCGCCCCCATCGGCGCGTGCGGGTCGGGGATGTTTGTCCAGATCACGTCGATCTCTGGCACGTCCAAGTGCACCGGAACGTGATACTCGGCCAGGCTCGGGTTCATCACGCGACCATTGCGCTCGTCAAACTGGGTTTCCTCCATCAGCGCCATGCCCAACCCCATGATGATGCCACCACGGAACTGGCTGGTGGCCGTTTTGGCATTGAGGATGCGGCCGACATCGAATGAGCCCAGGAACCGGTCCACGCGAACCTCGCCGGTGATCGCGTTCACCCGCACCTCGCAGAACATCGCGCCGAAAGAATGCATGGACCAGTGCTTCGTTTCCAGCGACGGCGGCGCGGCCCCGTCCGCCACGACCTCGTCCCGCTGCGCACGGGACAGGATGGACTGGTAGCTCTCGAAGCGCGCCGGCTCGTCGATCTTGGCCAGGCCGCCGTTTACGCCGACCACGTCATCCGCACTTAACCCGGCCAGCGGCGAACTGTTGCCCGCCAACTTCAGCAACTCGGCCGCCAATGCCTGCTGCGCCATGATCACCGAGATGCCGATGGAGGCGGTCTGCTGCGAGCCCCCCGCCAGCACCAGGCCGGGCAGCACGGAATCGCCATAGTTGAAGCTGACTTGGTCCATCGACAGCCCGAGCCGCTGGGCGGCGACCTGGGTTTGAGCGGTGGCCGTGCCCATGCCCATCTCGTGGGCCGCAATGTCCACCTTGGCATGGCCATCCTTGGTCAGGGTGATGCGCGCCGCGCCGCCGGGCATGCGGTAATAGGGATAGGTGGCGGTGGCGCAGCCCATGCCGACCAGCCACTCGCCTCGGCGCCCAGCACCCGGCGTGACGTTGCGCTTGCTCCAACCGAAACGCTCGGCACCGGCCCGCCAAGCTTCCACGGCATGGCGTGAGGAAAACGGCAGACCCTCCGTCGGATCCTTGTCAGGCTCGTTGCGGATGCGCAGCTCGATCGGGTCCATTTCGAGCTTCGCCGCCAACTCGTCTACGGCGCACTCCAGCGCGAAGGTGCCGACAGCCTCGCCCGGCGCGCGCATGAACGTGTTGGCGAGCATGTCGAGGTAAGCGACCTCGACATCCAGCTTGAAGCTGTCAGCGGCATAGGTCGCGCGCGTTCCCATGATGAACGGTTCGGGCATGGCGTTGTTGCGGGTCATCGCAACCGTCCCGGTGTGGATGATGGCAGTGAAGCGGCCGTCCAGGTCCGCGCCGATTGCCACGCGCTGCTCCGTGACGGTCCGGCCACCGACCACGCGGTAAACTCCTTCGCGCGATAGGGCCATGCGCACCGGGCGCCCGGCAAGCTTGGACGCCGCCGCCCCGAGTACCTGATGCTGCCACAGCGTCTTGGACCCGAACCCCCCGCCGACATAGGGGGAAGTAACATGGACGTGTGACTCGTTGATGCCGAAAACTTCGGCCAGCGACCCGGCCGTGTGCGCCACGGCCTGGGTGGCGTCGTGCACCATCAGCTCGTCCCCGTTCCAGGCCAGGGTCGCCGCATGTGGCTCGATGGCGGCGTGGGTGTGACGCGGCGTGGAGTATATGAAGTCCACCGATGCGGCTGCCTTGGCCAGCGCCTCTTCCGCGTCACCAATGGTGACCTTCAGCGGTTCGCCATGAAACATGCCGGGATCAGTGCCTTGGTTCTTTGCCTCAGCAAAGGCGGTGACGGCAGTCTCCACATCGTAGGTGACGCGAACCAGTGACTTCGCATAATCCGCCTGTTCTTGCGTCTCGGCCAGCACAACGGCAATCGGTTGCCCATTCCAGTGAATGTGGTCGTCCTGCATGACTGGTAGGTTGTCACCTCCCGCGGCCTTGGCCGACGACATGAACACGGGCATGTTCTTCATGCGCGGCGCGTTGTGATAAGTTATCACCAGCACCACGCCTGGCGCCGCCTCCGCTTGCGCCGTATCGAGTGTGGCAATGCGCCCCTTGGGGACCGTGCTGAACGCCAGCGCGGCGTAAGTCATGCCCTCGATCGGGAACTCAGCCGCGAACTTCGCCCGCCCCTGAACCTTGAGTGGTCCATCAATCCGCGAGATCGGCGCGCCAATCAGGCCATGCTTCTGGCGGATGAGCGGGTCGGGCTTGCCGCCGGGCAACCAGCTGTCCGGCGCCAGCTCAATACCCTTCTTCATAACGGTCTGCACTGCGCCCTGCGCGGCGGCCTTGGCGTTTCCTACGATGCTCATGCTGTCACTCCAGCCAGTTCGCCCAGGACGGCGGTGATGGTGCGCTTCGCGAGTTCCACCTTGAACCCATTGTCATGTAGCGGTGCGGCGTCGGCGAGTTCGGCCTCAGCTGCCGCGCGGAACGCCGTCGCTGTGGCCGGCCCATCTCGCAACGCATCTTCCGCCTTGCGAGCGCGCCAGGGCTTGTGTGCGACACCGCCCAAGGCCAGCCGAACGTCCTTCACAGCACCGCTCTCTACCTCCAGCGCCGCTGCGACCGAAACCAGCGCAAAGGCGTAACTCGCCCGGTCGCGCACTTTGCGGTAGGTGGACCGCGCCGCCATCGGCAGGGCTGGCAATTCCACCGCAGTGATCAACTCGCCAGGGCACAACTCCGTTTCCAGCTCCGGGTGACCACCGGGCAGGCGGTGCAGGTCGACCAGCGGCAGCAAGCGCGTTCCTTCCGAACCTTGCACGCGCACGATTGCGTCGAGTGCGGCCAGCGCCACGCACATGTCCGATGGATGGGTGGCGACGCAGGTGGGCGAGGCACCCAGGATGGCATGGATGCGATTGAAGCCGTCGAGCGCGTCGCAGCCCTGGCCCGGGCTGCGCTTGTTACAACGCGAGCCCTCATTATCGTAGAAATAGGTGCACCGGGTGCGTTGCAGGATGTTGCCGCCCACCGTTGCCATGTTGCGGATCTGCGCCGAGGCGCCAGCCAGGATCGCGCGGGCAAGGGCCGGATAACGGGTGCGAACGGCGCGGTCGGCCGCCACTGCCGTATTGCGTGCTGCCGCGCCGATCAACAGTCCGCCGCCTTCCTGCTCCTCGATGCAGTCGGACAAGCCTGTCACGTCCACCAGTGCCGCAGGCCGCTCAATTGTTTCACGCAGCAGGTCCACTAGGTTGGTGCCGCCGCCAAGATACTTGCTTCCGGCTACGCCACCTTGCCGCACTGCATCGGCCACGTCAGCCGCTCGGGTGAAGCTGAAGGGGGTCATGCCGCTATCTCCGCAGCCGCCGCGTCCGCGTGGACGTAGCGGGGAGACGGGCCGCCGGCATACGTCTCGGCGATTGCCGAGACGATCCCATTGTAAGCGCCGCATCGACACAGGTTACCGCTCATCCGTTCGCGCAACTCGTTCTTGTCAAGGGTGATCGAGTCTCGGGAAAGGTCAGTGGTCACCACGCTCGGTATCCCACGCTCCAGTTCCGATGCCATGCCGACAGCCGAGCAGATCTGACCCGGCGTGCAATAGCCACACTGGAACCCGTCGTGCTCGATGAAGGCCTGCTGCAACGGATGTATCGCGTTCTCTCCAGCGAGACCTTCGATCGTCGTGACGTGACGCCCATCATACTGCACGGCAAGTGCCAAGCAGGACACGATCCGCTCGCCGTCTACTAACACGGTGCAGGCGCCGCACGCACCCTGGTTGCACCCTTTCTTGGTGCCTTGCAGGTGGAGGTGCTCACGCAGAAAATCCAGCAGTGAGACGCGCGGATCACCAGGCGGCGGCATGGTTGAGCCGTTGATGGTCAATGACATCGCACTCTCCTTGTCAGTTCTATGGCTGGTGTCCAAGACATGCGTCAGCCTATTAAATTTGCGAGAAGCTTGGAAGCGGATAGGCCACTCTCGATAGCGCACGGCGGCAAGGGTCACTTCTGCTGGCCAAGAAATGTGAGATCGACCGCCAGCAATTCTAAATGGCCGTCGGATTAGGAGTGGTATGCTGTGCCGAGGCGTGATCCAAGCGGATCATGCGTGTTCTTCAATCCCTTCTGCA
>CAXTDP010000452.1:0-5199 GCA_964242295.1 uncultured Acetobacteraceae bacterium
AAGCCCCACTTATCCAAAGCGAAACAGCGTCTCGACGAAGCCGACCACCTCTCACCTCACCTGAAGCTGCAGGCCTCTGCCCGCAAACAACAAAGCAAGATCGGTTTGCGTCCAGTTCGGCCACAAACCGGTCTCGGTGCCGCAGCCGCCTCCATGTTCACGGCATCATTTTGATTACGGAATATTTGTTGCAACGATGGAACGTTGTTGATACCGTAACTTGAGGTTGCGGAGGTGAGCCATGACGGTTGCAGGTAGGCGCGGCTTTCTGATTGGCGCGGGCGCAGCTGCGGTCGGATTGGGCGCCAGTCCGGCGCTGGCCCAACATCTCACCGGCGCGCCCAGCCCGATACGGATCGGCTGCCTTGTGGCGCTCAGTGGCCCCCAGGAGGTGCTCGGCCGCCCGATCCTGGACGGCGCCATCATCGCCGCCGACCAGGTGAACGAGGCTGGCGGGCTGCTCGGCCGGCCGGTGGAGATCGTCCCCTATGACGTTCGTGCCGATCCCGCCGTCGCTCTGCGCGGCCTGCGGGAGATGACGGGGTTGGGCGTCAACCTTCTGTGCGGCGTGCTGTCCAGCACCGTCGGCCTGGCGCTGGCGCCAGAGCTGCGGCCGGCCGGCGCCACCCTCATCACCTGCGCCGCGGCCTCGGAAAAGCTGACGCACGAGGCCTACACGCCCAACCTGTTCCGGGTGACCGACGAGACCTGCATGCGCAACTTCGCCCAGGCCCGGCTGATGGCGGAACGGTATCCGCACGTCCGCCGCTGGGGCGCAATCATCCCCGACGTGGAGTATGGCGCCTCCGCCTATGCCTCCTTCCGCGCCGGGCTGCAGGAGGCCTACCCGGCGCGCACTGGACGCATGCCCGAGCTGGCAGAACCGGTGGTGGCCCATTTCGGCGCAGACGAGTTCGGCGCCGAGATTGCGGCCTTGCAGGCGGATGGGGCCGACGGGCTGTTCATCGCCATCTATGGTGATGACGCAATCGCCTTCTACCGCCAAGCAGCGCAGACCCAGCTGATGCGCCGGGTCCCGGTGCTGGCGGATGCGGTCAATGAATTCCTGGTGCCGGAAACGCTCGGCGCAGGGTGCCCGGAGCACCTGTGGCTGGGGATGACCTGGTATTACGGCGGCTACCAGGGTTTACCGCTGGGCCGGCAGCTTTATCGGGAATACGTGAAGCGGACAGGGAACATGGTGCCTCTGGGCTTCGTGAATGCTGGGCACTCGGCGGTGCTGGCCTATGCCGCGGCAATCCGCAAGGCGGGGGCGACGGACACCGCGCCGGTGATCTCGGCGCTGCGCGGGCTGACCTTCGACACGGCGAAGGGGTCGGTGACGCTGCGGCGGGAGGACAACCAGGCGGTGTGCGACGTGAACTTCATCCGGATCAGGTCGGGCGCAGAGGCCGGGTTGGGCAACATGGATGGTGCACGCCCGGATGTGGAAGTGGCGGAATTCGTGCGCTACGACGGTGCCGACGTGATCGAGCCGCCATCGCCGGGGCAGCCGGTGAAATATCGGGGATAGAGGGTAGGCACGGCTATTTGCCATTCCGGCGCATGCCGCGCCGGGTGCAGCAGAGACCTGCCCGCACGATTCGTTGCTGCGTGATCCATTGTAGGTGGACACTGACATCGCAGCAGCAAAGTGTAATCGGAAGGCAACAGCCCCGTCCGCGACGCGGCAGCAATACTAGGGACCCCCTGTTGCGCGAAAGCTCCACCAGTGCTCGCTGAGCCACGGCGGCGGCAGATACTGGGTTGCAGCGGTCTCCAGTCTCTGCAACTTTGCCGTCGTTCAAGCAGTTTTACCACCTCCATTTTCAGGAAGATGACAATGATGTCCCGTCTTAACGCACTGTCCGCCGTCTTGCTTGCAGCCTCGCTGGCTGCCTGTTCACAGTTCTCAGACGCACCGCCCGTCTCGAGCAATTCGAATGCGTCAAGCATGGCGCCACAGCCGGCCAACAGCCTGCCGGAAGGGGCCGCGGTGAGCGCCCCACTCACGAACCAGACCGGCGTCGTTGGCCAGACCGCAGTTGCACCGACGCCCTCGATCCGGCGCTCGCCTCGCCGTCCCCGCCGTCCGCTTCGCCTGCGTCCGCGCACAACGACGCCAGCAGCTCCGATCGCGCCGACAACTCCGCCAGCTACGACTGGAACCACGCCGCAGTAACGCCGTCCGGTACGGGGCGGCAAATCCCGTCCCGTCTTGGCGCCATATGCCGGTTGGTGCCCGTTTGAGGGTGCGCTGCGCTCAGCCTTCTGGCGTGGGTTTTAAAACAAGATATACTCTGTTCACGTGAGAACCCGAAAATCGGCCATCGAGTCGAGCCCGACACCACCGGTGTTCAGGGCATGCGAAATTTTCGGGTTCTCATGTGGACGGAGTATAGCTAGACCGGCTTGCGTCCAGCCTTGATGCAAGCCGGTCTAGGTGTTCGCTCCACTGGCAGGCTTCCGCCCGGCGCCCCGGACCGGCCCAAGGTGGTTCGCATCGGGACCACCACCCGAGCGCATCTCCTCAAGCTTTTCTGACAGCCGGCACGGCCGGCACGGCTTCTGCGCCGGGCGGCGAGTGGGCTAGGGTGCCCTGGCACCAGAAGGACCCTGCCCGTGAGCGGCTTCCGCAGCACCGAACGCTACATCGCCTCCCGCGACCTGGAAGTGGCGGTTAACGCCGCCGTTGCCCTGCAGCGCCCACTGCTGGTCAAGGGCGAACCCGGCACCGGCAAGACCGTCCTGGCGCATGAGGTCGCGGCGGCCCTGGGCCATCCGCTGGTCGAATGGCACGTGAAGTCCACCACCAAGGCGCAGCAGGGCCTCTACGAATACGACGCCGTGTCCCGCCTGCGCGACAGCCAGCTCGGCGATCCCAAGGTGGCGGACATCGCCAACTACATCGTCCGCGGCAAGCTGTGGGACGCGTTTGACGCCGAGCGGCCCCAGGTCGTGCTGATCGACGAGATAGACAAGGCCGACATCGAGTTCCCGAACGACCTGCTGCTCGAACTCGACCGCATGCAGTTCTTTGTCTACGAAACCCGGCAGACCATCGCCGCCAAGCACCGGCCCGTCGTCATCATCACCAGCAACAACGAGAAGGAGTTGCCGGACGCCTTCCTGCGCCGCTGCTTCTTCCACTACATCCGCTTCCCTGACCGCCCGACGATGGAGCGCATCGTGGACGCCCACTACCCCGGGCTGCAAGCGGAGCTGGCGCGGGAGGCGCTCAACGTCTTCTTCCAGATACGCGAGGTGCCCGGCCTCAAGAAGAAACCTGCCACGTCCGAGTTGCTGGACTGGCTCAAGCTGCTGATGATCGAGGACATGCCGGCCGATGCGCTGCGCAGCACCGATGCCCGCGTGGTGATCCCGCCGCTGCACGGTGCGCTGCTGAAGAACGAGCAGGACGTCCACCTGTTCGAGCGCCTGGCTTTCCTGAACCGGCGCGGCGGGTAGCGCCGTGTTCGGGCACTTCGTGCTGGCGCTGCGGGACGCCGGGGTGCCGGCGTCCATCACGGAGTATCTAGCCCTGCTGGGCGCGATGCGGGCTGGCGTCGCCGATTACAGCGTCGAGGACTTCTACCACCTCAGCCGCGCCGCGCTGGTGAAGGACGAGCGGCACCTGGACCGCTTCGACCAGGTGTTTGGCCAGGTATTCCGCGGGTTGGAGACCGAGGCAGGCGAGGACGCTTCCGAAGGCCCGGCCCCGCGCGAGCTGCCGGCGGAATGGCTGCGCCGCATGGCCGAACGGCTGCTGACCCCCGAGGAGCGGGCACAGATAGAAGCCCTGGGCGGCTTCGACAAGCTGATGGACACCCTGCGGCAGCGCCTGGCCGAGCAGCAGGGCCGGCACCAGGGCGGCAACAAGTGGATCGGCACCGGCGGCACCTCGCCCTTCGGCGCCTACGGCTACAACCCCGAGGGCGTGCGGATCGGCCAGGACGAAAGCCGCAACCGCCGCGCCGTGAAGGTGTGGGACCGGCGCGAGTTCCGCGACCTGGACGACGGCGTGGAGCTGGGCACCCGCAACATCAAGCTGGCGTTGCGCCGCCTGCGCCGCTTCGCCCGCACGGGCGCCGCGACCGAGCTGGACATGCCCGGCACCATCCGGGCCACGGCGCACAACGCAGGCTCCCTGGATCTCAAGATGGTGGCGGAGCGGCACAACGCGGTGAAGGTGCTGCTGTTCCTGGACGTGGGCGGCAGCATGGACGACCACATCCGCGCCTCCGAAGAGCTGTTCTCGGCGGCGCGCAGCGAGTTCAAGCACTTGCAGTTCTACTACTTCCACAATTGCCCCTATGAGCGGCTGTGGCAGAGCAACGCCCGGCGGCGCGACCAGGCCATCCCGACCGAGGAGGTCATACGCACCTACGGCCCGGACTACCGCGCCATCTTCGTCGGCGATGCCACCATGAGCCCCTACGAGATCGCCGCCCCCGGCGGCAGCGTCGAGCACTGGAACGACGAGGCCGGCAGCGCCTGGATTGGCCGCCTGCTGGGCCACTGGCGCCGCAGCGCCTGGCTGAACCCGGTGCCCCGGGACTGGTGGTCCGGCGCGCAGTCCGTCGGGATGGTGCGGGAGCTGATGGAGAACCGCATGTATCCGCTGACCCCCGGCGGCCTCGACGAGATGATCCGGGAACTCGGCAGGTGAGGGCGGTCCTCGCCGCCGCGCTGCTGGCCCTGGCGCCGGCAGCGGGAGCGGCGGAGGTCTGCACCTACACCGGCGCCGCCAGCCACGACGCCCGCGCCACTGTGCGGACCGAAGCTGCGGAGACCGGGGGGCTGCTGACCCTGCGCGTGCTGGCGCGTGTCCAGGCGGAGCCGTGGTGGTGGTCCCTCAATTACCTGATGGAGGAGATCAGCACCTGGCGTAGCGGCGAATTGCAATCGGTCGCGCTCAACACCCGCTATATCCTGGATGGGCGGGTGCGGCGGCAGCAATGGGACGTGCTAGCGCGCACCCCGGAGGGCCTGCAGGCGCAACGGGTGCAGAGCACGTCGTTGCCCGAATTCAACCGCCGCCATCCCCGCTTCGCCGGGCACTGGGACCCGGCGCGGTTCGGCCAGCCCTGGCTGCCCGACTACCCGGCGGCAGGGCCGGAGCGGCGGACGGACCTGGACTTGCCGCGGGCCGGGATGCCGCCGGGGACGTCCCATCCGGCGAGATCGACGTGGTCGATG
>CAXTDP010000453.1:0-5190 GCA_964242295.1 uncultured Acetobacteraceae bacterium
TGCCGTTGGCCGGATTGATCCTCACTCACCATCTGACCAGCTGGATCACCCTGGCGGCGCCCAGCAGGGCGTGACGGCGGTGCAGCATGAGGGTGGTCCTCCGGGGTTGAAGACCCGTTACGCCGGGGGTTGCGGCAGCGTGATGACGGATATGTTGAGGTTCCATGACGGAGAGCGCCGGGCTTGCAAGGCGTGGGTTGAGGGCGGGGATGCGGCAACCCAGACACGGTCGCGACCAGCAGGCCGTCGCTTAGATGACAGCAACCTCCGGCCGCACCGGCACCGCCCGCGCCCCGGCGTCATCATGGAACTCGTCCTCGCTCACGCCATAAACGTCCCGCACCCGTTCCGGCGTCAGTTCCGCGGGCGTGCCGTCGAACACCACGCGCCCGGCGGACAGCGCCACGATGCGGTCGCAGTAATGACGGGCGGTGTCCAGGTGGTGCAGGTTGACCAGCACCGTCAGCCCGTCCTCCCGGTGAATGCGGCGCAGCATGTCCATCACCACGCGGGCGTTGCGGGGATCGAGGCTGGCAATCGGCTCGTCGGCCAGCAGCAGCCGCGGCTCCTGCATCAAGGCCCGGCAGATCGCGACCCGCTGCTGCTGCCCGCCGGACAGCGTCCCCGCGCGCTGCAGCGCCATGCCGGGCAGGTCGAAGCGGTCCAGCGCCTGCAGCGCCATTGCCCGCTCGCCTGCGGTGAACAGCCCGAGCAGGCTGGCCACCTGCCCCCGGTGGTTCAGCCGGCCCATCAGCACGTTGGTCAGCACGTCCAGGCGCGGGACCAGGTTGAACCCCTGGAACACCATGGCGCAGGCGCAGCGCCAGTCTCGCAGCGCTTGGCCGCGCAGGGCTGTCACGTCCGTGGTGCCGAAGCGTATGGCGCCCGACGACGGCTCCTGCAGGCGATTGATCATCCGCAGCAGGGTGCTCTTGCCTGCGCCGCTGCGGCCGATGACGCCGACCATCTGACCGGCGGGAATGCTGAGCGTGACGCCATCCACGGCCGCCTTCGCGCCGAAGCGCCGGGTCAGGTCCCTAATCTCAAGCATCGCCGCCTCAATGTTGGGTTATGCACCCTTAGCGTCCCGGCACCGGGCGGGGTTGTGACGATTGCATGACAGGGTGCCCTCAGCCGTCCGGCGGCGCCATCCCATCCACCAGCGCCCGCAGCTTCTGGTTCAAGGTCGCTGCCGCCGCCATGCCGCCGCAGCATGCGACCAGCGCGGCGCCGCCCCACGCAATGGCCACCGCTTGGCGGAACATCCGGGTCAGCGCGTCCGCCAGCAGCCAGGCCCGGCGGCGGCTCATGCCCATCGCCTGGGCGGTGGCCGAGATAGGGCCGGTTTCCCACATCAGCCCCAGCAGCCGCACTTTGCCGGGGCCGAGCGCCCGTCCGTCGTCGTAGCCTATGCGGAGCATGAGCCAGAGCGGAGCATGAGCCAGGTCATGCCGGTCACAGATCATTTTGCCGGGCCGGAGGCATTCCGTGCTGGCGTGTTCGCTATATTCCGTTGAGTATGGCGATACCTGGTGCTGGAGGCCCGAGATGGATGGCTCCCTTGATGCGACGGCCGTGCACGAGCTGGCCGGCGAGTGGCTGACCACCTGGTCGGTGTCGCCGGACGACCGCCGGGCGCGGTTCGGCTTTGTGGACGCCACGGGACGTCCATGCCGGCTCGGCCTGCCGGTGGAGGCGGCCGGCGGCCCAGTGATGACCCTGCCGTGGGTGCTGCAGGTCGCGCTGGACCGCCTTGGCGACGACACCGCCCGCATGGTGCAGCCGCTCGGGCTGCGGCACCTCGAATGGGGTGCCGATCCGGGACGGCTGATCCTGACCCTGTCCACGCCGGACGGCTTCAGCGTGGCCTCTGCGCTGCCGTCGGCTGGGCTGGCGGTGATGGCGGAGGCCGGGCAAGCGCAATGGTCCGGCACGCCGCTGTCCGTGCCGGTGCTGAACTGATGCGCTCCGTCCTCCGGTGCGCCCTGCTCGGGGCCGCGCTGCTGCTACCCGTGCCGGCGCTGGCGCAGGGCGCCCCGACGCCGGGGCCGTTGCGCGTTTATGCCGCAGGCAGCCTGACCGCGCCGTTCAACGCCTTGCTGCAAGCCTTTGGCGCCCCGCCGGGCGAGGCGTCGCAGCCGACCTACGGCCCCTCGGGCGCGCTGCGGGAACGGTTGGAGCAGGGCGAGGCCGCGGACCTGTTCGCCTCGGCCGACATGGGACAGCCGCGCCGCTTGGCCGCCGCCGGGCGTGGCACGCCCGTCGTGCTGTTCGCGCGCAACCGCATGTGCGCGCTGGGCCGGGCTGGACTGGGTTTGACGCCGGCCAACCTGCTGGACCGGCTGCTGGACCCGGCGATCAAGCTCGCCACCTCCACGCCCCTGTCGGACCCGGGCGGGGACTATGCCTGGGCGGTGTTCGCCCGGGCCGAGCGGGTGCATCCCGGCGCAAAGGCTGCGCTGGAGGGCAAGGCGCAGCAGCTTGTGGGTGGCCCCGGCATGGCGCCGCTGGTGCCGGGCGTTGGGCCGAGCGAGGGCGTGTTCCTGTCCGGACGGGCCGACGTCATGCTGGGATATTGCAGCGGCACCGACGGGCTGAAGCGCACGGTCCCCGACCTGGCCGCCGTGCCGCTGCCGCCGGAGCTGGAGGTCGGCCCCGAGTACGGCCTGACGGTGCTGTCCGGTCATCCAGATGCCGCCCGCTTCGCCCTGTTCGTGTTGTCCGAGCAGGGCCAGGCCATCCTGGCGCGGCATGGGCTGATCCCGGTTACGCTTACGGCTGGCGGCGAAGGAACGCGGCCATGACGCAGCGGGGGCACTTGCTGCCCGGCCTGGCATTGGCGGCGCTGGCCGCATGGGCCGGACCGGCATTGGCGGTGCCGACCAGCAGCTTTACCGTGGCGGGGACGGTGGACTGGTCCGCGACGCTCGCCCTGTCCGACATGCCGGCGCTGCCGGCGCAAACGGCGTCCGTCACCTTCGGTACGGGCGCAACGTGAGCAACCCGATCAGCCTGCAAGTGCTTGACGCAACCGCGGTGCCGGAACCGGGGAGCCTAGCCCTTGTTCTGTCTGGGTTGGCCGGCGTCGCCGCACTGTGGCGCTGCACCATGCCGCCCGCGGCCTGAGCCGTAGGCACCGCCATCCCATATCCGGAGATGCCCCTTGCTTCGTAGAACCCTGCTTGCCGCCCTGCTCGCCTTTCTGTCCCCCGTCGCCGCCGGTGCAGCAGAGCCGGTGTCGGTGTTCGCCGCCGCAAGCCTGACGGACGCGATGCGGGACGTGTCGGTGGCTTGGCAGCAGGCCGGGCATGCGCCGTTGCGCCTGGTGTTCGCCGCCAGCTCGACATTGGCGCGGCAGATCGAGCAGGGGGCGCCGGCCAACCTGTTCGCGTCCGCCGACCAGCAGTGGATGGACTACCTGGCGCAGCGGACGCTGGTTGCTGCGGGCACGCGGCGCGACCTGCTAGCCAATCAGCTCGTGCTGATCGTGCCAAAGGACCGGGCGAGGCAGATCGCGGTTGGCCCCGGTTTGGACCTGGCCGCGCTGCTCGGCCCGGATGGGCGCATCGCCACCGGTGATCCGGCGCATGTTCCGGTCGGACTGTATGCCAAGCAGGCGCTGACTGCCCTGGGCCTGTGGTCCCAAGTGGAGCCGCACTTGGCCCGGACCGAGGACGTGCGCGGCGCGCTGCTGCTGGTCGAGCGCGGCGAAGCGCCGGCAGGCATCGTTTACGCCACCGATGCCGCTGCCAGCGCCGGCGTGAGCGTGGCGGGCACCTTCCCCGAAAACACGCACGACCCAATCACCTATCCATTCGCGGTGACGCGGGACGGCGACACGCCGGAAGCCAGGGCGCTACTGGAGTTCCTGGCCGGCCCAGAAGCACGGGCAATGTTCGGGCGGCGCGGCTTCACCGTCATCGCCGCGGCTGGTCAGGCTCAACCGGTGGCCGTCAGGTAACAAGCGGCGCCCAAGTAACAAGCGGCGCCAGCGCGGCGCATCTTCGGACGGGATCATGGCCTTTGCCGGGACGTCCATCTTGCTTGGGCGGCTTGCGTCCCCGCGCATGCCTCCCAAGGGGCGACGCGGTGGGGGGCCAGGGAAGGCAGGCATCCGGATGCGGCCCTATGAGATCATCCGCTCCTGCCCGATCAGCGCCAGGCCCTCCGCGACCGACACGAACTCCCCGCCGCCGGACACGCGCTCTGCCCCGAACCGCACCTCGAACAGCCGGCGCACGGCGGGCACGAAGGCGGTGCCGCCGGTCAGGAACACCCGGTCCACCCCGGCAGGCTGCAGCGCGGCCATCGCCAGCGCACGGTCCACGGCGCCGGACAACGCCGCCAGCTCCGGCGCGATCCAGCCCTCGAACGCCGCGCGCTCGATCTCCTCCTCGATGCGCAGCCCCGGGTGCTCGAAGTGCAGCACCGCCCGGTCGGCACGCGATAGCTCCGCCTTCACCGCCGAAACCGACTGGTAAAGCTGGTAGCCCAACTCCTCCTCGATCACCTGGATCAGCCGGCGCAGCGCTTCCGGCTCGGCGGCGGTGCGGGCGACCTCGCCGATCTCGCGCAAGGTGCGGGGCGTCCGCATCAGCGACAGGCGGTGCCAGCGGGAGAGGCCAGTGTAGTATTCGGCCGGGATCGGCATGTCCTTGCCCATGATCCCATACGTCCCGTTCTTACCCAGATGCGGCGCCACCACGCGGTCGATGATGCGCGCGTCGAAGCTGTCGCCGGCCACGCCGACGCCGGTGGTGGCCAGCGGCGTCACCGGCCGGGCTGCCCCCGGGTCGAAGCGCAGCAGTGAGAAGTCGCTGGTGCCGCCGCCGAAGTCGCCGATCAGCACGGTGGCCGGCGCGGCCAGGGCGCGGGTGAAGCGGAATCCGGCGGCCTCGGGCTCGTAGGCCACGTCCACCTCGCCCAGCCCGGCCTGGCGGAAGGATTCGCGCAGTCGGGCCTCGCCCAGGGTGTCGTCGGCCAGTTCGCCGGCGAAGCGGACGGGGCGACCGGCGACGATGCGGGCGCCGTCCAGCTCGCCGCTCGCAAAGCCCTGGTCCGCCAGCAAGCCGCGCAGGAACAGGGCGACCAGGGCTTCCAGGGTGAAGGGACGCCCCATGACCTGGGTGCTGGAGAAGCTGCGCTGCGCCAGGTAGGTCTTCATGGACATGATCAGCCGGGTGTCCTCGG
>CAXTDP010000454.1:0-5189 GCA_964242295.1 uncultured Acetobacteraceae bacterium
CGATGAGCCCAGGCGCGCAAAAACGCTCGCAACCTCACTCCGACAGGCTGCTAGCCCTGGCCACCCGGCAGGCGCTGTTCGACTTCCTCGTCGAGGAACTGATACTGCACGAGCCGGGGGATCTCCGGCGCATCCGCCCGGTGCAGGTCGCACTGCAGAACCAGCGCGACGCCTTGCTCGCCTTCGCCGGCGTGCTCGATGGCAAGCTGGCCGACATCGCGCACGCCCACGCCATCTCCGGATCCCTCGTGCGCGAGGCATGCCTGCTGCACCGCTTGCCCAGCACCTCACCCGCATACTGGCAGGGATGGAACCGGCTTCGCACGCCAATGAACGGCAAGTTCCACGCCCTGTTCGCCGCCGTGAGCCGGGCCATGACGCAGACACCGCGCAGCAGCTCACTCGTCGAGACCCTCAACTCGCGGCTGCACAGCCACTTCACCCTGCACCGCCACCTGGGCAACTCGTATCTCGATCTGCTGCGCTTCTTCCTGAATCACCGCCGCTCCCTGCGCAGCCACCACCACGAGCGCCAGGGCAAAAGCCCACGCGAGCTAATGACGGGTCAAGGTCATCCGCACTGGCTGACCCTGCTCGGCCTGGGACCACTTCAACCCCAGCGAGCTTGACCGGGGAAGGCTTGCCGCCTTCAGCACAGAACACCCTTTTCACCGATACCCGACCCTCACAGGCCGGCGGTTTCCACGCGTCTTGTGTAACCCAAAAAGACCGGGTTCTGAACCACGCCCTGGAACGACCACGAGGCCAGCCACGGTCGGACCGCGACGCGGGCGGCGCTGCGGACGGCAGGGCTACAGGAGCTAGTGGCGCAGGATGCACTGATGGCAGTGAAGTCGCGCGCCGCCGAGCGTCAAAGGGCGGGGCTAAGCGCGTGAAGAGCCTGGCAACAGAATTCAGGTCAGTTTATGGAAACGGCATCTGCAGCGGGTGGAAGAAAGTTTAGGGTGCCATCCTCTAAGAGCAATGGTGGGATGTAACCTTCCTCCGTATCTATTCCTTCTGCACGCGCAGTATCTAATATCTGCTGCATAGTCATCAATATAGTCAAGACATACTTTAGGCCAACACCACTTTGTAGAGAACACTCCAGATGTTTACCATTGATATTTACCCAAGTGTGAGGATCGTACTGTCCATCGCTTCCTGCTACAAAACCCAAACAGTAGAGTGAACCAGGATTGCGTTGCACCAATATTACACTGTTGACGTGACAGGAAACTGCGATGCCGCGCGGCAGCTTCCTGCTTCCTGCTCTATTTATTGTTATGGGCCTTCCAAGGCCGATCCTCAAGGCTTGATTTCTGGTTAAAGACAAATTTGGCTCCTGCAAAGCGAGAGTCAAAGCTTGAGCCTAAAATCTTGAACCAATAAGCAATAAGTTCGCAATGGGTCGGATACGGCCAGCGAGTTGGACTGTTGGTATCAACGCTTCGGCAGGCCCGCACCAGCTCCACCACCATTCCAGGCATTCCGGCGGCGATCTTGCCGAATGCACATCGTCCAGGCCTGTCACGTGCCGGAGCTGAATGTTTGTGCCTGCTTGTCGTTTCTGACGTCAGTGCCGGCCGTCGTCGCTGCCGACGCCTTCACCGTGGCGCAATCGGCAGTACGCGCCTTGCGTCCAGTCGTTTCAGCACGATTCCAAATGGCACGCTCACATTCGCGCAGCTTGGCCTTCGCCTTCCTCGTATCTGCTCAACCCGGGTAGGTAGTGGCCTGCCCGCGCAGGGTTTGCTGTATGGCCTGGTAGGCGCTGATGGCAGGTCGGCGAGCGTCCGCTCGTAGCGGCCGTGCATGGTGGCCTACTGTTGGGAGCCGCTCCACAGCGCCAGGCTCAGGGACGAGCCGCAGCGCCAAACTGGGGAATTTTCAACCGCCCGATCTGGGGAGGATGCAGGCGTCGATGACACCGTGGACGCGCTTGGACCGTCTGGCGCACAACGGGCAACTAGCCGTCGCCTGGCGCGCGTGAAGGTTGATGGTGATGGCGGATCTGGCGGGCTCAAGCGTCCAGGTTTCGAGCCGGACGTGGGTCGCGTCCGGCGACAAGCATGAAAATAGGTTCACCCGTCCTATATATACCCCTACTCTTTGAAAATCCGGCCCTGCCCCCTTGCCAAGCGGGTCCGAGTTGGACTCTACCGGACCCATGATCCGGCCTGGGTTCCTGGATAGCGCTTCGCGGCAAGACCTGATCGAACTGGCTCGGGACGGGTCGGCGGCGCATCGGCTGGCGCGACGTGCGAACGCGCTGGTGCTGCTGGACCAGGGTATGAGTTGCGAGGCGATCGCGAGTGTGTTGTTGCTCGACGACGACACCGTCCGTACCTGGCACCGCCTGTATGAAGAGGACGGGATCGAGGGCCTGGTGAGCTTCGGCTACGAGGGCAGCGCATGCCGCTTGAGCGACGAGCAGCAGGACAAGCTGAAGGCTTGGGTCACCGAGGCGCTGCCGCGGTCGACGCGTGAGGTGGGCGCCTGGATCGAGACGGAGTGCGGCATCGCCTATCAGGGCCGGTCGGGCCTGATCGCGCTGCTGCATCGGCTTGGCATGGAGCATCGCTTGCCGAAAGCGGTGTCGCGCAAGCTCGATCCTGCCAAGCAGGCGGCGTTCATCAGGGCGTATGAAGACCTGCTCAACCACATGGCCTATGACGAGGCGGTGCTGTGCGGCGACGCGGTGCATCCGACGCACGCGGTGCGGCCGGTGGGGTGCTGGGGGCCAAAGGACACCAAGGTGGCGGTGTCACCGACCAGCGGCCGTCAGCGCTTGAACAGTCACGGCGCCATAGACCTGGAGACCGGTCAGACCCGCATGCTGGAGGCGGCAACGGTGGATGCAGCCGGCACTATCATGCTGTTGATGGCGGTCGAGGCGATGTATCCAGACAAGCGGCTGATCCACCTGTTCGTGGACAATGCCCGTTACCATCATGCGAGGCTGGTGCAGGATTGGCTGGACCGGCTGGAGTGCCGGATGAAGCTGCATTTCGTCCCCGCCTACTGCCCCCATCTCAATCCGATCGAGCGCCTTTGGGGGTTGATGCACAAGCAAATCACCCATAACCGATGCTACGAGCGGTTCGCCGACTTCCGACAGGCCATGCTGACGTTCTTGCGCGAGACCGCGCCAAGACACTGGACGGCATATTGCGACGACGTGTCAGACAACTTCCGTATCATCTCGCCAAGGATTTTCGGGTTCTCGCCTGAGCGGGGTATAACACCCAATGCGAGATATCCTTGTATCGCCTGAGCTTTATCGATTTCCGGTGTTGCCTAAAAATGGCAGCTTCTGAACCACGCTCGCGCGAGCTGATGACTGGCCAAGGTCATCCGCACTGGCTGACCCTACTCGGCCTGGGAACGCTTCAGCCCCAACGAGCCTGACCCGGGGAAGGCTGGCCGCCTCCCGCACAGAACACCCGTCCCGCCAAAATTCAGCCCCCGCAGGCCGGCGGTTTCCGTACGCCCCGTGTAACACAAGCAGGCCGGACTCTGAACCACGCCCCGGCGTGCATCCGCACACGTTGCGGCACTCCTGCGGCTTCGCCCTGGCCAACAAGAGTTACGACCTCCGCCTCAACCAGGACTACCTTGGCCACCGCGACCCCAGGCAAACCGTCCACTTTACCCGCATCGCAGGACAGCGCTTCGAAGGGCTGTGGCGGTGACAGCATCGCAAGAACAACTCACCCAAACTCGTATGGTTGATTAGGGAGCGATCTCTCCCCAAATAAGTCTTATGCAAACCAGTCCCGAAGTGTCTACAGCCCGGCGCTCCCCCGGCCGTCCTCGCAAGTTCGACATGGAAGCCGCGCTGGATGGCGCCATGCTGGTGTTCCGGGAGCGCGGATACCACGCGGCGTCGCTCGCGGACCTCGGCCCTGCCATGAAGCTTGCGAACGGCAGCATCTATAAGGCATTCAACGACAAGCGCGCGCTGTTCCTGGCTGCGTTCGACCGCTACACCGCCCGCCGCACCAAGGCCTTGCAGCAGGTCCTGGACGCCGAAGTATGCGGTTTGGACAAGCTCCGGGCCATGCTGGCCTGCTATGCCGAGGCATCGTTGGGTGCCGAGGGCCGGCATGGCTGCCTCGTCGTGGGCAGCGCCGCCGAGATGTCCACCTACGATCCGGAAATGGCAGGCAAGGTGACGGCGGCGCTGCAACGGGTCGAAGTCCGAATGCGGAACCTCATCCAGCTTGGCCAGGCGGACGGCTCCATTCCCGCGAGTGTGGACGCCAAGGCAGTCGCCACAACTTTGCTCTGTGTCTTGCAAGGTTTGCGGGTCGTCGGCAAGGTCGGGCGGAGCCGGGCCGACTTGATGGCGGCCGTAGGCCAAGCCATGCGGCTGTTGGCGTGAGCGCCGCTGCCACATCAGCTGCCCTGGTGCAGGGCGAGGCCGGCATTCCGCCCAGGCTGACCCTGCTGCTTGCGGCAGCGTGCGGCCTGATCGCAGCCAACATTTACCTGGCCCAGCCGCTCATCGGCCCCATCAGTGCCTCGCTCGGCATGCCCCCGGGCGCGAGCGGACTGATCCCGACCATGACCCAGCTCGGCTACGGTACGGGCTTGCTGCTCGTCGTGCCCTTGGGCGACCTGATCGAGAACCGGCGCTTGGTCCTGTCCATCCTGTGCGTTGCCATCCTCGCCCTCGCCGGCGCGGCCTTGTCCACGAACGCGGCCGCCTTCCTGGGCGCGGCCCTGCTGATCGGGCTTGGCTCCGTGGCGGTGCAGGTCCTGGTGCCTTATGCGGCGCACCTTGCGCCGAACGCCACGCGGGGCCGCGTCGTCGGCAACGTCATGAGCGGCCTGATGCTGGGCATCATGTTGGCCCGCCCCGTGGCGAGCCTCATCACCGAGGCGCTATCGTGGCATGCCGTGTTCGCCCTCTCAGCGGCCCTGATGGCCGCCCTTGCCGTCGTGCTGCGGTTGGCCCTGCCGCGGCGCCAGCCCGCTTTGGGGTTGAAGTATGGCGAGCTGCTGGCCTCCATGGGCCGGCTGGCGCGGCGGACGCCTATCCTGCAACGCCGCGCGCTGTACCATGCCTGCCTGTTCGCCGCCTTCAGCCTGTTCTGGACGGCGGCGCCGCTGTTGCTGGCCGACACCTTCCACCTGTCGCAGAACGGCATCGCCTTGTTCGCCCTGGCCGGCGTGGCTGGCGC
>CAXTDP010000455.1:0-5178 GCA_964242295.1 uncultured Acetobacteraceae bacterium
TGCCCCGGCGGGTGTCAGCGCTGCCAGGCAAGCCGCGGCGAAGGCGCCGGCGTCGGCAGCCAGCAGCACCTCCTGACCCGGGCGCGCGGCGATGCCCTCCAGCGCATCGGGGGTGACGACGACGGGGCGGGCCATCGCCATCGCCTCCAGCACCTTGTTCTGAATGCCGCGGGCGATCCGCATGGGGGCGACGGCTGCGGCGGCATGCGCCAGGTAGGGCCGCACGTCCGGCACCCGGCCGGTCACGGACACCCCCAGCAGCGCCGACAACGCCTGCACCCGCGGCGACGGGCCGGCGCCGACGATGAAGAAGGCCGCATCCGGCGCTCCCTGCCGGACCAGTGGCAGCACCGATTCCGCGAACCACGCCACGGCGTCTACGTTGGGCGGGTAGTCCATCGTGCCGGTGAACACGAAGGTGGGGCGGTCCGTGGGATAGGGCGCATCCGTGGGCAGCGCCGGGTCGAAGTAGGCGGCGTCCACCCCATTGCTGATGGCGCGGACGCGTCCGTCGTGCCCGGGGTTCAAGCGGGTGAACAGGGCTGCCTCCTCGTTGGACACGAAGGTGCTCCAATCGCACTCCCGCAGGATGCGCGCCTCCAGCGCGGCCGTCCGCTGCCATTCCCGTTGGTAAACCCATCGCATCGGAAGCGTCGCAGTCCCGGCATAAGCCCGCCACTTCTCGGAATCCACGTCAGCCAGATCGGCCACGTGAACCGGTCCAGTCCGGGGCAGGCCGAGCACATAGGGCGCCATGTTGGAGGAGGCCACGTAAACCGCGGCCGGCCGCACTGCGTCCATAACCCCCCGCACCCAGTGCGTCAGGCCGCGGTCGCGGAAGAAGGTGACG
Source organism: uncultured Acetobacteraceae bacterium (assembly GCA_964242295.1). Classification (GTDB taxonomy): domain Bacteria; phylum Pseudomonadota; class Alphaproteobacteria; order Acetobacterales; family Acetobacteraceae; genus DASWOJ01. The sequence goes on from CAXTDP010000455.1 coordinate 851, forward strand.
CTCAGTGGCTCCCCGGTCAGCAGCCCCGTCAAGCAGGTTGCTTTGGCCCGCCGCCGGTCCAGGGTGGCGAAGTGGCTGCTGGCGCACATCGCCTGCACCGCCGGGATATGCTGCTGGTCCGCCGGGTCGTCCACAAGGGTGCCGAGGTGGACGTCGAAGTCGCGCCGCAGGTGCTGCAGGATGTGATAGGGCCGTATCTTCTCGCCCTTGATCGGCGGGTAGGGGATGCGCTGGGTCAGGAACAGCAAGGGGGGCATGGGGAGGTCCCGGCAGGATGGGCCGCTATACAAGGCGGCGCGGCCGGCAGGAAGGGGAGTGCGACCGGTCCGGCCGCCTTGCCCTGACGGCATTGCCAAGACTGCTGAGCGGATCGGGTCCGTACGATGCGCTTCACCCGGCAACGTTCCCGGCTAGCCCCGTTCCATGATGCCCGCTTCCTTTCCAGGTGCTCGAAGTGCCCGTAGAGGTCCCGGCCGGCGACGGTGCAGGCTGTGGGACGGTGATAGCCCGGCTCTTGCCTTGTTGACCGGCCCCGCTTGGGGTTTTGCAGTCTTCGCCTGCATCCGAACGGCTGCTTTACCCCGGTCCGTCGGGCGGCGGCATCGGAGGCTGGCATGGCGCGGTATAAGTCTCGGCTACTTGACGCCGAAGGCAAGGCAAGCGCGACCAAGCACCATCAGCGCTCGTTGGACGAGGCAGCGATCCAAGTTGGGCTGACGCTGATATTAGACTGCCGGTGGGTGGAAACCTGGCTCGGACCGAGGGCAGTCGCTCGTTTCGTATGCCACTGGCCTCCGTTGCGGTGCGGAGCTTGCGGTTGCGGCCAGGGTTGCGATAAGCCGCGTGCCCTTCCAAATCTTGACGCAAGCGTGCCTGCCGAGCCATGCTTGGGCTGCAACCAAGGCAGCGTCGTCCGTCCTCACGTCGCAACAGACAGAGCCGATCACCTCATTCCGGGCATCCACCATCAGCATGTTGTAGTGAGAGATCATTGGTCCCAACTGAACTCGTGTTGTGTCCGCAACCAACTCCTCGCATAAGTCAGCACCCTTTGGCGTACAAAATTTCGTGTTTATCAAGCGTAAATTATAGAATGCAGCTTGGAAATCGAGATTTAGCGGTTTTGGTTAGATTGAAGCGAACGTTGGGCAGCCTGTTGGGGGAAACTTCGTCCGCCTGGGGAGCAGCGTACTGGCGTTGCTTTTGGCTGGGCGAAGCAAAGGCCGGAGGTCGGGCCTAGGACTGCACAGCATCGGAACTCACGCAGGCAGCCCGTTCCATCACGTCTGGTCAGATCAGTCTGGGTTCAGACAGGAGGCCAACCAATTCAGCGGTCTTGTTTGCGAGCAGAAACTTGCAGGTTCGGGTCCGGTCGCCGCGCGCCGGACCCGGCTGCAATTTGCTCCGATAAGCCGTTCGACGTTGCCGCGGTGCCGCGTGTCGGCACAGGCTGCTCTGGACTGCACAGGCCTTCTCAACGTCGCCGCACTTCCAGGAGCCGCATGTCCGGGGCAGGGCGACAATTCCGCGCGCTCCTCGACAACCTACCGAAGCCGCATGCTACCCAGCCTGAAGTGGCCAAAGTCGAGCTGATGGTAGCCTCACGAGGTTCCTGCCGACCGCCAGGTTGCCCGGTTCTCCAGCCGGCTCATCAGCCGCACCAATGGCCATAGCAGCAAGAAGTAGATCGCCGCGGCTGCCACGATCGGGGTCGCGTTGTAGGTGACGCTCTGCGCCTGCCGGGCCTGGAACAGCAGTTCCGGCAGCGCCACCACCGAGGCCAGAGATGTCAGCTTCACCACCTCCAGCGTGTTGGACAGCAGGTCCGGCAGCACGTTCCGCACCGCCGGCGGCAGCACGACGTGGCGCAGCGTCTGCAGGGCCGTCAGCCCCGTGGACCGCCCGGCCTCGGCCAAGCCCTGCGGCACCGACAGCAGCCCGGCGCGCAGCACCTCGGCATAATAAGCTCCGGTGTTCAGGAAGAAGCCGACCGCCACGCAGGTGAACGCATTCAGGTGCAGCCCGGCGAATGGCAGCCCGGCATACAGCAGGATCAGCAGCACCAGCGGCGGGAAAGCGCGGAAGAAGTCCACCCACGCCACCAGCAGCGCCCGGACCCACCGGCTGCGCACTGTTGACAGCAGCGCAAGCGCCAGCCCTCCGGCGAAGCCCAGCGGCACCACGGCAACCGACAGCCCCACCGTGACCAGCAGCCCGCGCCACAGGATCGGCCAGGCAGCCACCAGGATTTCCAGGTTGAAGAACGTATCGGCTATCACGGGCGGGCGATCATCAAGCGGGCGGTCATCTAGCCGGGTGTTGCCGCCAGCGCCGTTCCACCCAGCGGCCGGCCGCCACCATCGGCAGGAACAGCACCAGGTATGCCGCGGCACCAAGCAGCAACGGCGATGGATTGCCGCTGAACGACATGGCAGAGGACGCCTGCGACAGGCGTTTCGCTGACGGCCACCACGGAGCCGAGCGCCGTGCCCTTGGTGATGGCGATGGTGCGGTTGGTCAATGGCGGCACCGTGATGCGCAGCGCCTGCGGCAGCACGACATGGCACAGCGCCGCGGCGAAGCCCAACCCGGTGGACCGCGCCGCCTCCCACTGACCCCGCGGCACCGCCGTTATCCCCGCCCAGTAGATTTCCTCGGCGAATGCCATCAGCACCAGGGACAGGCTGATCCAGGTGCACAGGAAACCCGACGGCGTGGCGTCGAAGGCAGGCGCCCCGAAGTAGACCAGTAGGATGATCACCAACGGGGGCAGGGCGCGGAACAGGTCCACCAGGAAGACGATCAGCAGGTTCAGCGGGCGGCTGCCGAACGTGCGCGCGACCGCCAGCAGCAGGCCGGCCGCAAGCCCCGTCGCCACCACCAGCACCGCAAGCTCCACCGTCAGCACGAAGCCGCTCACTACGGCCGGCAGGCTGCGCACGATGACCGGCATGTTCAGGAAAGTGTCGGCGAACCCGGTCATGCCAGCGGGTCAGTGCCCGCCGATCCGGCTGATGAAGGCGCGGGTGCGCTCATGCGCCGGCGCCGTGAACACCTGCGCCGGTGGGCCGGCCTCCAGCACGCTGCCATCCACCATGAACACCACGCGGTCGGCTGCGGCACGGGCGAAGCCCATCTCGTGGCTGACCACCACCATGGTCATTCCGGCCTCCCGCAGGCCGCGCATCACGCCCAGCACCTCGCCGACCAGCTCGGGGTCGAGCGCGCTGGTGGGTTCGTCGAACAGCATCACCCGGGGTTCGAGCGCCAGGGACCGGGCGATGGCGACCCGCTGCTGCTGACCGCCGGAAAGCTGCGCGGGCCTGTGGTCCCCGCGGTCCGCCAAGCCCACCTGAGCCAGCGCCGCGCGTCCAGCCGCATCGGCCTGCACCCGGCCCATGCCGGCCACCTTCCGCAGCGCCAGGGTCACGTTGCCCAGCGCCGTCATGTGCGGATACAGGTTGAACGACTGGAACACCATGCCGATACGCCGCCGCAGCCGGTTCAGGTCGGTGCGCCGGTCCATCAGGTCGGTGCCGTCCACCGTGATGGCGCCGCTGTCCGGCGTTTCCAGGCGGTTCAGGCAGCGCAGCAGCGTTGACTTGCCGGAGCCGGAAGGGCCGATGATGAACACCATCTCACCCGCGGCCACCTGCAGGTCAACGCCGCGCAGCACATGCAGCGGCCCGAAGTGCTTGTGGATGCCGTGGGCCGCGATCATGCGGTTTTCAGGTGCAGTTCAGCTCGTGCGGCGCCGGGTCGTAGCCGGGCATCCCAGGCACGCCGTAGCCGGGGTCAACCACCCGTTCCAAGTCGTCGGCGGCCGGGGGGACGCCGAACCACTTCTCGCTCAGCTTCGCTAGGCTGCCGTCCCGCTTCATGCACGACATCGCGTCCTGGACCTGGTTGCGCAGGGCGGTCTCGTCCTTGCGGAACGGCGCGGCCCATTGCGCCCGGGTTTCCCCAATGACGAAGTCCGGCTGGAACTGCGGCAGCTTGGTCGCGGCATAGCGGATGACGGCGTTGCCGCCCAGGTTCGCCGCCGCCCGCCCGGCCAGCACCGCCTGCACTGCGTCGGACTGCGAGTCATAGGCTTGGCTGACGAAGCCGTAGGTCGCGGCGTTGGCCGTGGCCCATGCATCATAAGCGCTGCCCTTGTTCACGGTGATGACCTTGCCGCGCAGGTCCTGCAGCGAGGTGATGGGCGCCGTGCCCTTCTTGATGCCGAACTGGAAGGCGGTCCACATGTAGCCGCTCACGAACAGCAGGTTCTCGGCACGCTCCTTGGTCACGGTGGTGGGGGCCGCCAGGAAGTCGTAGCGCCCGGC
>CAXTDP010000456.1:0-5172 GCA_964242295.1 uncultured Acetobacteraceae bacterium
TCTCCTGCGCCATCTTCGACGCGTGGGGCAACCTGGTCGCCAACGCCCCGCACGTCCCTGTCCACCTCGGCGCCATGGGCGAAAGCGTAAAGACCGTCCTCCGCTCACGCGGCGCCACGCTGCGGCCCGGCGACGTCGTGGCCCTCAACAACCCGTTCAACGGCGGCACCCACCTGCCGGACGTCACCGTGATCACCCCGGTGTTCGACCGCGACGGCACCGCGATCCGCTTCTTCGTCGGCAGCCGCGGCCACCACGCCGACATCGGCGGCACCACCCCCGGCAGCACCCCCCCAGGCTCCCGCACCCTGGAGGAAGAAGGCGTCGTAATCGACGACTTCCTGCTAGTCCAAGCCGGCACATTCCGAGAAACCGAGTTCCGCGCCCTTCTATCCGGCGCCCGTTACCCCGCACGCAGCCCGGACGTAAACGTCGCCGACATCAAGGCCCAGGTCGCCGCCAACGAGCGCGGCGTGCAGGAACTGGGCCGCGTCGTCCACTCCTACGGCTGGCAGACCGTGCAGAACTACATGCGCCACGTCATGAACAACGCCGAGGAGGAGGTGCGCCGAGTGCTGTCCCGCATCGGCGACGGCGCCTTCGACTACGCCATGGACGACGGCACCCCCCTGCACGTAGCCATAACCGTGGACCAGGCGGCCCGGACGGCAACGGTGGACTTCACCGGCACCGGTCCGCAGCGCCCCGGCAACTTCAACGCGCCCCCCGCCGTGCTGCGCGCAGTAGTGCTGTATGTGTTCCGCTGCCTGGTCGGCCAGGACATCCCCCTGAACGACGGCTGCCTAAAACCCATCCGCATCGTGCTGCCCCCCGGCACCTTCCTATCCCCTGCCCCCGGCGCCGCCGTAGTCGCCGGCAACACCGAGGTCAGCCAAGCCGCCTGCAACGCCCTTTTCGGCGCCCTGGGAACCCTCGCCTGCAGCCAAGCCACCATGAACAACGTCCTATTCGGCGACGCCACTCGCCAGTACTACGAAACCATCTGCGGCGGCATGGGCGCCGGTCCCGCCCACCCCGGCGCCTCGGCGGTGCAGACCCACATGACCAACACCCGCATGACCGACCCGGAGGTGCTGGAACTGCGCTATCCCGTCCGTCTCGAAGCCTTCGGCATCCGCCGCGGCTCCGGCGGCGCCGGCGCGCAGCACGGCGGCGACGGCTCAATCCGGCACATCCGCTTCCTAGAACCGATGACCGTCGTCACCGTCGCCTCCCGCCGCAACGTGGCGCCCTTCGGCCTAGCCGGCGGCCAGCCCGGCGCCGTCGGCCGCCAATGGGTCGAACGCCACGACGGCACCCACGAGGACCTGTCCGGCACCAGCCGAGCCGACCTCCAACCCGGCGACCTCTACGTGATCGAAACCCCAGGCGGCGGCGGCTACGGAGACGCCGCATGATCCCCGACTTCACGATGACCCTACTGGCGCAATCCCTGGTCAGCGGCCTGCTGATGGGCCTGATCTACGCCTTAGTTGCCGCCGGCCTGTCGCTGATCTTCGGCCTGATGGACGTCGTCAACTTCGCCCACGGCGAGATGATGATGCTCGCGATGTACGCCGCCTTCGTGCTGTTCAGCACGCTAGGCCTAGACCCCCTGATACAACTACCGCTGGTATGCCTGGCGATGTTCGCCCTGGGCTGGGGCGTCTATCGCGGCGTCATCGCCCGCGCACTCGGCGTCCGCTTCAACCGAGGCATGGTGCAGATCTTCGCCACCTTCGGCCTAGCCATCTTCATCCGCGGCGCGGCGCAATTCGTCTTCGGCGGCGACTTCCGCTCGGTATCCGGCACCTGGCTCAGCGGCAAGACCGCCAGCGTCCTCGGCGTATTCGTGCCCCTGCCGCAATTGGCGGCCAGCGTCGTGTGCCTACTAGCCTTCACCGGCCTACTGCTGATCGGCCGCACCGAGTTCGGACGCGCCCTGGAAGCAACCCGGGAGGACCGCGACGCCGTGGCCCTGATCGGCATAGACCGCGACCGCATCTTCGCCATGGGCTGGGGCCTGGGCGCAGCGACCGTAGGCGTCGCCGGCGTAATGCTGATCTCGTTCTACTACGTATCCCCCAACGTAGGCGCCAACTTCGCAGTGATCGCCTACGTAACGGTGGCCCTGGGCGGCTTCGGCTCCATCCTCGGCGCGCTGGTGGCCGGCATCGTCATCGGCGAGGTCGAGGCCCTGACCGCCTTCGTGCTGGAGCCGTCGCTGAAGCAGGTCGGCATGTTCGCCGTCTATCTCGCCGTGCTGATGGTCCGGCCGCGCGGCCTGTTCGGGAAGCTGTGATGAGCACCACGACCCTGGCGACCCCCATCGCCGCACCCGACGACAACGCCATCCTGCGCCGCCGCCGGCGCGAGTTGCTGGGCGGCGCCCTCCTGCTGATCCCCCTGGCCGCGCTGCCCTTCCTGGTGCACGACGTTTACGTGCAGAACCTGATCATCACGACCATCCTGTTCGCCGGGCTGAGCCAGGCCTGGAACATCCTGGGCGGCTACTGCGGCCAGATCAGCCTAGGCCACGCGCTATACATGGGCGTCGGCGCCTACGTCTCGACCCTGCTGCTGGTGAAGGCCGGGATACCGCCGACCCTAGGCATGTTCGCAGCCGCCGCAATCGCCGGGCTGCTGGCCTTGCTGGTAGGCTGGCCCTGCTTCCGCCTAAGCGGCCATTACTACGCCATCGCCACCGTCGTCGTCGGCGAGATCGGCTATCTGCTGTTCCTGAACTGGGACTGGGTCGGCGCCGCATCCGGCCTCTACATCCCGCTAGGTGCCGAGAGCTTCATCAACCTGCAATTCCGCACCAGCAAGCTCCCATTCCACTTCATCGTGCTATCTTTCGCAGCACTCACCTGGGTAGCCGCCTGGCTGATCGAGGGCAGCCGCTGGGGCTTCGCCTGGCGCGCGGTCCGCGACGACGTAACGGCCGCCCGCTCCCTCGCGGTACGTGTGTTCCCCAGCAAGATGGCCGCCGCGGCGATCAGCGGCGGCCTGACCGGCATGGGCGGCGCGATCTACGCCCAGTATGTCGGCTACATAGACCCCGACAGCGTCCTGGCGGGCCAGTGGAGCATCCTGATCGCCCTCCCAGCGGTGCTGGGCGGCGTAGGAACGCTCTGGGGCCCGCTGCTCGGCGCCGCCGTGCTGATCCCAGTCAGCGAACTCTCCCGCAGCTACCTCGGCGGCTCCGGCCAGGGCGTAGACCTGATGATCTACGGCGGCCTGATCGTAGCCGTGTCCCTAGCCAGGCCCGCCGGCCTAGTAAGCCTATTCGGCGCGAGGAGCGGATCATAATGGTAGCCCGCCTTCTCCCTCTCTCTCCGGGAGAGGGTCGGGGTGAGGGGGTCTTGGAGCGCCGGACCGAGGTAATCCGCGCCCGCAACCTACGCCGCGACACAACCCCGGCAGAACGCGTGCTATGGCAGGCATTACGAAGCCGAACCCTAAACGGGACAAAGTTCCGTCGCCAAGTCCCAGGCGGGCGATACATCCTGGACTACGCGGTCCTATCAGCGAAGCTGGCCATCGAGGTTGATGGAGGAAGCCACTTTGTTGCCGATGGTCCGGCACGGGATGCGGAACGCACGGCGTGGCCTGCCGCCCAGGGCTGGCGGGTGCTGCGGTTCACCAACCCGGATGTATTGTCCAACGTTGACGGGGTGTTGCAAACCATAGCCTCAACGCTGGCGGAAAGACCCCCTTACCCCGGCCCTCTCCCGGAGGGAGAGGGAGAACAACCATGAGCACCCTATCTCAACGACGCGGCGCAGCCGCGCACGCCGGTGCACACCCATGACCCCCCTCCTCCAGCTCCGCTCCGTCACCAAGACCTTCGGCGGCGTAGCAGCCAACGTGGACATCACCTTCGACGTCGCCGAAGGCGAAATCCTCGGCCTAATCGGCCCCAACGGCGCCGGCAAGACCAGCCTATTCAACTCCATCAGCGGCGAGGTCAAACCCGACCGCGGCACCATCCACCTAGCCGGCCAACAGATCAGCGGCACCGGCCCGGTCGCCTGCGCCCGAGCCGGCATCGCCCGCACCTTCCAGGTCGTCCGCAGCTTCGACAGCATGACGGTGCTGGAGAACGTCATGGTCGGCGCCTTCTCCCGCACCGGCCGACTCCACGAAGCCATGCGAACCGCCCAAGACGTCCTAGCCTTCGCCGGCCTAGACCACCGCGCCGACGCCCCGGCCCACCAGCTCACCCCGCCCGAAAAACGTCGCCTGGAGATCGCCCGCGCCCTAGCCACCCGCCCCCGAGTGCTGCTGCTGGACGAGATGCTGACCGGCCTAACCCCCACCGAGGCCGCCGGCGGCGTCGCCCTGATCCGCGCCGTGCGCGACCAGGGCATCACCGTCGTAATGGTCGAGCACGTCATGGAAGTCGTCCTCCCCCTAGTAGACCGCGCCGTAGTGCTGAACCTAGGCCGAGTGCTGATGCAGGGCTCCCCCACCGAGGTCGTCCGCCACCCCGACGTGATCCGCGCCTACCTCGGAGACAAGTATGCTGCTTGAGCTGGACGGCGTCTCCGCCAGCTACCGCGGCCTAAAAGCCCTGCAAGGCGTCACCCTATGCGTGGCCCCCGGCGAGATCGTCGCCGTCGTCGGCGCCAACGGCGCGGGCAAGACCACCCTGCTGCGCGCCATCGCCGGGCGAGTGGCGACCGAGGGCGGCATCCGCTTCGACGGCGGCAGCCTGGCCCGCGTCCCACCCCACCTCATTACCCGCCGAGGCATCGGCCTGGTGCCCGAGGGCCGCCGCCTGTTCCCGCGCCTATCGGTCGAGGACAACCTCCGCCTCGGCGCCTACGCCCGGCGCGGCGACCCTGCCCGGTTCAAGCCGCTGGACCTGGTATTCGACCTGTTCCCCCGCCTGCAGGAGCGCCTACCCCAAAGGGCCGAAACCCTATCCGGCGGCGAGCAGCAGATGCTCGCCATCGGCCGCGCCCTGATGACCCAGCCCCGCCTGCTGATGCTGGACGAGCCGAGCCAGGGCATCGCCCCCAAGCTGGTGGACGACATCCTAGCCGCCGTAGGCCGCATACGCGCCCTCGGCACCACGGTACTCCTGGTAGAGCAGCGCCTGGCCGAGGCCCTAGACCTGGCCGACCGCGCCTACGTCCTGCAAACCGGCCGGATCGTCATGGAAGG
>CAXTDP010000457.1:0-5155 GCA_964242295.1 uncultured Acetobacteraceae bacterium
CGGCCGACCCGCAGCTCCAGCTTGTCGGTGATGTAATCGGCATCCCACCCGGCGACGACGTCGCCGATGAAGGCCGCCACCTGCGCCTGCGCCGTGGGCAGCAGCGTCGCCGCCACGCTTTCCGCGGCGCCTTGCAGGCGTGCCCGCGCCGCCTCGTCCCCGGCCAGGAAGGCGCCGAGGTTGGCGAGCGATCCCTCGATCACCGACAGCGTGTGGCCGCCGGGGCGCCGGGCGTCGGCCTCCAGCGCCAGGCGCATCCGGGACCATACATCCCACAGCCAGGCCTGGACCGTCTCATGCGCCATGACCCGGCGAACGGCGTGGCCGATCTCGGCGGCGCGCTCCGGGTCGGTTTCCATGCGCTCGATCTCGCGGCGCACCCATGCGTCGAAGGCGTCGCGGATCGTGCTGCCGTCGGGACCCATGCGGTCCAGCTCTTCCCGCAGCACGGTCATCACCCGGTTGGCCACCTGCGCGCCCAGCGCCCAGCCGACCAGCCGCCCGCCCTGGGCGCGCACCTTGTCCTGGATGAAGCCCTCCAGCGTCTCCTGTCGGCTGTCGAGCAGGGTCCGCAGCTCGCCAAGCAGGAAGCCCAGCGCCTCCTGGTGCCGCCCACCGTCCACCAGGGTACGCAGCATACGCGCGACGATCCGCCCGGCGCCGGGACCGCCGACCAGGCGCGGCACGATGCGCGCCATCGTGCGCCGGGCACGCCCGTCCTCGATCGTCGCCAGCACGCGGGGCAGCATCTCGGCCAGGGCCACCGCGGCGGGCCGGGCGGCAACGGGATCGGACAGGAAGCGGGCGACGATGCCCGGCAGGTCCAGCCGGTTCAGCACGCGGCGCACCTCCTCCGGCGTGAACACGTGCCCGGCCATGAAGCGGCCCAGCGACCGGCCCAGCCGCGCCTTCTGCGTGGGGATGATCGCGGTGTGCGGGATCGGCAGGCCCAGCGGGTGGCGGAACAGCGCCGTCACCGCGAACCAGTCGGCGATGCCGCCGACGAACCCGGCCTTGGAGGCGGCTTGCAGGAACTCCACCCAAGGCTCCGGCGGCAACGCGTAGGACAGCACGATCAGCGCCGCCATCAGCAGCAGCAACCCGGTGGCGAACGCCTTCTGCCGGCGCAGGGCGCGGCGGAGCGGCTGGTCGGGATCGAAGGTTTCGCTGTCGGGCATGCGGCGGCATCTAGCATGCCCCGGCTTCCCGGTCGCCCCGGCGGCGGCTACCGTGGCGAGATGACAGATTTCGTGTTGCTGCATGGGGCGTTCCACGGCGGCTGGTGCTGGCCTCGCGTGGCCGGGCCGCTGCGCGCCGCCGGGCACCGTGTGTTCACGCCGACCCAGACGGGACTGGGGGAGCGGGCGCACCTGCTACACGCGGGCATCACGCTCGACACGTTCACCAGCGACCTGGCCGGTGTGCTGGAGGCCGAGGAGCTGACGGAGGCCGTCCTGGTGGGCCACAGCTTCGGCGGTTGCGCCATCACCGGTGCCGCGGACCGGATGCCAGGGCGCATACGGCAGTTGATCTATCTGGACAGCGTCATCCCGCGTGACGGGCGCACGCCGCTGGAGCTGGGCACGCAGGAAAGCGCTGCCCTGCGCCGCCGCCTCGCGGGGGAAGCGGGCGGGGTGTCCATCACGCCGCCGGACCCGTCCGAGTATGCCGTGCCGCCCGGCCGCGACGCAGACTGGCTGCGCCGGCGCATGACGCCGCATCCGTTCGGCGCGTTCAACTCGGCGCTACGGCTGGGGGCGCCGCCGGGCAACGGGCTGCCGCGCACCTATGTCGCCTGCACCGGGCCGGAGTACGCGCCGCTGGCCGGGCACCGCGCCTGGGTGCGGTCGCAGGCGGGTTGGGGATGGAAGGATCTGGATGCTGGGCACGACGCGATGGTGACGGCGCCAGGGCTGCTGGTAGATTTATTGCTGGAGTTGATCCGTTGAGGGCAAACTGATGGAAGGCACTGTTGCAGTTGGATCGAACGCCGCGGGCGGAATGCGGAAGCACACGGCGGTCAGTCAGGCCCTGCTGAACGCGCCGCTGACGGCGGCGGGTGCGCCCACGGCAGTGTTCGACTTCGACAAGACGCTGACGGTCCGCGACACCTTCCTGCCCTGGCTGACCCTCCTGCGCGGGCGGCGGCGGACGGTTGCGGCCGGCCTTGCTGCTTTGCGTTCCGGCCTGCCCGGCGTGTCCCGCGGCGGCTCGGCGCGGGACGCCACCAAGGCGGCGATGGTCCGGCGCCTGGTGACGGGCGTGGCCGTGGCCGACGCGCAGGCGGCGGCGCATAAGCTGACGCCGCGGGTGACCTGGTCCGATCCCGTTTGCACGCGGTTGCAGGAGCATTTGCGGCTGGGCCATGCCGTGCTGGTGGCCACGGGGTCCTGCCGCCTGGCCGTGGCGCAGATGGTGGCGGACCGGTTCGGCACCCACGCCGGCCTGCAGGTAATCGGGACCGAGCTGGAGGAGGTTGGCGGAATCCTCACAGGCCGGATGTCCGGCGACAACTGCATCGGCGAGCACAAGGCCGTACGGGTCCGGCACTGGCTGGAGCAGGCGGGTCAGCCGGGGGGATGGGGCTATGGCAACGCGCCGTGGGACCTGCCGATGCTGGCCTTGATGCAGCACCCGGTGGTGGTGTGACCGCCGACACCGGCATGGGAGCCTAAAGAATGCAGCAAACGATCGGCATTGCCCGCCTGGCGCCGGAAGCGCGGCTGTCCGGCGCAGTGGTCCACAACACCACGGTTTACCTGGCAGGCCAGGTGCCGGACGACGTTTCTGGCGATGCGGAGGCGCAGACGGCCGACGTGCTGCGCCAGGTGGACGCGCTGCTGCGGCAGGCCGGCACGGACAAGGCGCACCTGCTGACGGTGCAGGTGTTCCTGGCGGACATGGCGGACTACCCGGCGATGAACCGCGCCTGGGACGCCTGGCTGGACCCCCGGCACAAGCCGGCGCGGTTGACGGTGCAGGCGCGCCTGGTGGACCCGGCCTGGCGGGTGGAGATCACCGGGATCGCGGCGCTGCCACCGGTGTTGCCGCGCGTGGGCGGGGGGAGCGAGGGGGCCTGGGCCTGATGCGGGCCGCCCTCGCTTTTCTGCTTGACGTATGCTGCTGGGAACCGTTGCCTTTACCGCGTCCGGCAAAGCATTAGGTTCTGCGATGAAGCTCTGCGCCACCCTGGCCTTCCTTCTTGCTGCAACGCCCGTTGCCGCACAGGCCGTGCTCACGCCGGTTTCGACGCCATTCAACGAACGGTGGACCGAGCGCGTCCCGGTCAGCGGGCGTTCGCTCGTCGGCGTCGTCTCGTCCGAGGGCACGCAGCCGCCCGCAGGCGCCTGGCTGTTGTCGGACATGGCGCTGCCTGCGGCGCTGACCGGCAACGCGCCCGTCTGCGTGCGGGCGACGACCCAGGATGGGCGCTACTCCGCCGAGAACAGCTTTGCCGCCACCGGCGCGCTTCCCGTGGGTGGCCGCGCGGGCCTCGCCTGGCAAACCGCGCACGAAACCGACCTCAAGTCGTTCAACCTTCGTGAGGTGGCGGCCATCGCACGCAGCAATAGCTGTGCTGACACATCCGAGGTGATCCCCGTCATCCTCGGCCCGGCGGAGGGGCTTGGCACGCTGCAGGTCCTGGTGAACACCCGCGGCAGCTCGCTTACGGCTGCGCTGCGCGATCCTGACTCCGGCCGTACTCTGCGGCGCGCGGCCTGCACCCGGGTCGAGGGCATCGCCCGGGTTGCCTTCGACGCCCGGTGCGTGCTGGGCGACGCCGCCGGGTTGCCCGCGCATCCCCGCCTGCGCCTGGAGCAGGTGAGCCGTGACGGTCTGCAAACCGAGATCGTCGAAACCGTCACCCTCCGGCTGGCAAACTAAGCGGGGCCTGCCGGGCCTATGACCTGCGAGGTGCAGCCGCCAAGGCCCGCCCGTGTCCCGCCGCTGTCGGCGCGGCTGCTGCTGCGCCTCCCGGCGTTGGTTTGCCTTTGGGTCCTGGTCCTTTGGCCATTGCGCGCGATCGGATGGCTTGGAGAGGTCATCCAGGCGCTGGGACACGACCTGGCCGCCGCCATGCGCCGGTTCCGCACCGATCCGCCGCTCGCGCAGGCGCGCGTGCTGTCCGTCGCCCTTCTCCTGATCGGTGGCGCTTGCCTGCTGGGCGTGCTGACGCTGCCGAGCTACGACCGCGCCCTCGTGCTGACAGGGCGGTCGGAGGTGCTGTCCATGCAGTTGGACGACCGCGCGTTCGGCGCCTTGGATTTTCCCGGGGCGGTTCTCCGGGCCGACCTGGACAGCCCGGCGACGGAACCCGGTCCGGTGCGGCTAGACATCGCGCCGGGCGCGTCCGTGCGGTTCGAGCGTATCGGCCGCGGAGCGCTACACCTCACTTTTGCCGCTGACCCGGCTGCCCCTGCCGATCCGGGATGCATCGCTCCGCTCCGCGCGGTCGGAACCGTTTCCGCCTCAGGCACCCAGGCTGCCTTGTGCGAGGGCGCCGTCGTCCTGGTCCCGTTCGCCGGGGGCAGCGATCCCCTGGTGGTGGCGCTGAGCGGTGGCCTGGTCGTCGGGGAGGAGGTCAGTCAGGGCGCCGGACCCCGCCCCATCCTGCTGGAGGCGACCGCCTCCTTGCTCGTGCGGCACGCCGGCCCGGTGTTCCGGTCGGCATGCCGGCTGAGTCTGTTCGAGCAGATATGCGACCGATTCGTTGCCAACAGCCTGGTGCTTGCGCCGGGCAATTCCGTGCGGGCATACCAGCATGGCAGGGCTGGGGGCCTGGCTGAGAACGGGGCGGGGGTTCCGGCGCACGAGGTTGCGGCGGCTTCGGATGGCGCCATGCGGCCGGCGGGCCTAGGCTTTCTCCGCGTTGACCCCAACGATTTCCAGAGCGGAATGTCCTTCAACCTTGCGGCGCCGGCGGAGGCGTTCGAGGTGACGCGGATCGAGGGGGAAACGTTCACGGTGAAGGAAAGCCTATTCGACGTGGTGGAGAAGTCGCCCTTGATGCACACCCTGAACACCGGCCTCGCCGCGGTGGGCCTGCTTTGGTACTTCCTGCGGCTGCGCCGCGGCGAGGGCGGGGGAGGCGAGGGCACCGCCGCCGCGGCGCTGCTCTGCCTTTGGCTCGCGGCGCCGGCGCCGGCCTTGGCAC
>CAXTDP010000458.1:0-5154 GCA_964242295.1 uncultured Acetobacteraceae bacterium
GTCCAGCGCCCGCGCTGATTCACAACCTGCCATTGCCGCACCGTCGAGCGCAGAATCCCAGTTTATGGAACGGTGTTTAGCGGTCGGTCCCAGCGCATCGCGACGGTGAGTTTCTATGTCAGGACTTGAGCAAGGCTGGTACGCAACGCTTCCACAACCTCGGTCCTGTCCTTGGGTGTCAATTGCCCAATCCGCTCGGCATCGCGCGCTTCAATCGTGGCGATCTTGGCGGATCGCACCACGGAAGCCGCCGGCAATCCCGCCACATGGAGGTCGGAGACAGCCACATCACCCGGCCACCCGCGGTTGGCGGCACTGGTCACCATCAGCACTCAGAGCAGCTCCGGCGCGCCCGGCGCATCCGGGACGGCCACGACCAGGGCCGGCCGACGCTGCTGCACCGGGCGGTTGGTGTAGGGGAGCGGGACCTTCACCAGATCCCACACCTCACAGCCCGGCATAGGCCTCGGTGTCGGCCAGGCTGTCCCATTCGGCGAAGGCCCTGAATGGATCGTCGGCCGGCTTGTCGGGCTGGGCTCGGGTCAGCACGACCCGGCCCGCCTCAATGGCGTAGACAATCTCGTCACCTTCACGCAGGCACAGCGCCACCCGCACCGGCTGTGGGATCGTCGTCTGCGCCTTGCTGGTAAGCCTGCTGGTGATCATGCACTCATGGTAAGGATTATTCTTACCTGGAACAAGCGTCGTAGTATTCCCTTGGTAGAAGAATATCGTTCTCCACGCGCGCAAGCGGCAAATCCATGGAGGCGGACGCTTGCCGGTCAAGATGTCGGCCGTCTCCTGAATGGTGTCCAGAAACTCGCTTACCCCTTTACCAACCTTCGCAGCGCCTCGTTGGCCCTGACCTGCCAGCCTGGCCCGCTCGCCCGCAGGCCGTCCACCACGTCGCGATCCAGCAGGAACGTCACCAGCGTCTTGGTCGGCTTCACGCGGGGCCACGGCGACGCGGAGCCGTCAACTCGGCGTAGGTAGTTGCAGGCATCACCTCGGCAGCCGGCTGCGCGCCTGCGCGCATCTCGTCCGTCCATTCCTGTGCGTCGGGGTCCGCGTCGATCCCGCGCTGAATCTCAGCATCTTCTTCTGGCGTGTTCCGCCTAATGGTTCGCTTCATAGTACGCGATCTCCTTGTCGTTCGCCTTGCGAAGGCTGATGACCCGCACGGTGGTACGACGGATCGTGAAGGTGACGTGGCAGCCGGTCTTCGATCAAGCCGAATGCGTTTAGCCGGATTTCGGTCTGCGAGTTGCGGACGTCGGCCACCACCAGCGCCGTCGCTCAATCGAACCGGTCCATAAGCACCGGGTCAAACGTCAGTCCCGGCGGCATTGAGGTTTGCAGTTCAGCGGTGTCGGCGGTGATTAGTTGCCCCCGTAGCCGTCCCCCGCCATCGTACGCCTCGGTGTGCGTCCGCGCGATCACGCCGGCACGTTCGGGGCGGGGATGGTGAACCGGAGGGCTGCCGCGGCTGCATTGGTGTGGATACCCTGCTACCATCTGTGCTGTCTCGACGCCCGAAGCCTCCGGATTGGCGGCGGACAGGGTCAGGAACGCGATATGATCAGGGACGCAATGCGATGAAACTGAACCACGTCGCCAACCGCCTCGAACCCCGGCACTTCGAGACCGTCGTCGAAATGCTGAAGGCGGAGCTGGGCTTCGTCGAACTCCGCAGGACGGAGCGGGCCATCTGGCTGCGGCAGCCCGGGTTCTCCATCCTCTTTGAGGATGCGGATGACCGGTTCGGCACACGCCTGGCCGGTGTCATGATTGGCCTTGCCTATGTCGCCCTTGTCGTGCCGCTAGCCCAACGCCGAAGTGGGCGCGTAGCAGTGAAACTTTGACCAGAAGCCCGGTGACCAGATCGGCGGGAATGTCAAAACCTAGGGCAGCCTACTTGCCCGGCTTGGGCTGACCAGCCTGACTGCTTCCTGGCAAGATCAGCAAGTTGCCCCAGGTTTTTGACAACTTCGGGCATGGGCGGCAGCGGCGCCTTGGCCGTGCCCCCAGACCGTTGTCGAAGATTGCATGCCCAGCACATAGAGCAGGCCGAACTCACTTACGCCGGCGGGGCATGCGGTTAGTGGACCAACAACCGCTGCCGGCGGGTATGCGGGTTGCGGATCGCGGCGGCGAAGAACCCGGCCTTCCGACCACATCAGGCAGAGAAGGCCGCGGTGCCGGGTTCAGAGTCTGACAGTGATCCCCTGCAGCGCCTGCGCGCTTCCATGGAGGCCAGCAAGATGCCGATGCCCCGGACAGTGCAGTGCGGTAGCTCTCCACCTTCAGCGCAGGGCCCGCCGCCGACGTGATGGACCAGGAATCGTATGTCAGCCGGCAACCTCCAGCCCAGCAGTCGACCAGGTGACGCGGCCAGCTGCCGGGATGCTTTTGGCAGGCAAGCCTGCGCCCGCTTGGCCAAGTTTGCCCAGCCCTATATAACAGGCATTATATAGGCAGGAGGCGGTCATGCTCAGCTTCAAAGTCACAACCGTTGGCTCGTCGGCCGGCTTCATCCTAACCAAGGAGGCGATGGCTCGCCTCAAGGTCCAGAAGGGCGACACCGTTTACCTGACCGAGGCGCCCGATGGCAGCTACCGCCTGACACCCTACAGCCCTGAATTCGAGCGTCAGATGTCCCTGGCCGAGGAGATCATGCGCGAGGACCGGGACATCCTGCGCGCCCTGGCGAAGTGACCGACTGGCGCTGGGTCAGCGCCCGCGTGGCCCACGCCATCCACGACCGTCAACTGGCCGAGCACGGTGGGCTGTTGGGCATGCGCGACGTGGGCCCGGTCGAGTCCGCCCTGGCGCGTCCGCAGAACCCGGCGGCCTACGGCGAGCCGGATGCGGCCGACTTGGCTGCTGCCTACCTTTACGGCCTCGCGCGCAATCACGGCTTCTCCGACGGCAACAAGCGGACCGCCTGGGTGGAGGCGCGGCTGTTCCTCGCCGACAACGGCTACAGGCTGCGCTTCGACCCCGTGGAGGCTGTCAGGACGGTGGAGGCGGTGGCGGGCGGCACCCTGGCCGAGGGGGATCTTGCTGCCTGGTTCCGGGATCGGCTAACCGGCTCGCCCTGACGGGATAGCAACCGGCTACCCCGGCCCGACGCCCAACGCACGGGCCGGGTTCGCCGCAGACGGATGCGGATATTTTGGCAATGGGCGGAAACGGGATTCAGGCGTTCGCGCCATTAGCCGGTCTTCTCCGTGGGCACCAGGCAATGGCGGCACCGCTGCAGCGAACCCTTCCTCCTGCCCAGTTCACGCGGCGCCGTCCTTCCTGTCCGCCTCGAAGAAACACAGTCCGCGGTGTCGCCAGGCTGCGGCAAGCTGTGCCGGCGTGCGCGCGTCGGCGCTGCTGCCTTCCTCCCGTCCGCCCCGGAGTTGGTCGGCGAGGTCCATCATGGCGCCGAGCAGGGTGGCTTGATCGTCTTCGGTCAACTCGACGAGGCCGGCTTTTTGGACGAGGCTGCCGAGTTCAATGAGCTGGCGTGTGCGTGCGCGTCGTTCCTGGACCCAATCGCGGGTGTCGTATTGGGCTTGGGCGCGTGTGACACGGTTCTGCATGATACGGATACGGCTAAGCTGGGCCGTTGCTGCTTGCAGGTTGTGGAGCAGGGGCGCCGAGTGCTGCCTTCTTCCCCCGCTTGCCCCCTCCTTGAAAGACACCCTGACCGCGTTCGGTCCACCTCGCGACGGCTTCGGATGACTTCTTGGATTGCTCGACGGCGGCGAGGAGTGCGCCGGCCAGCGCCTCCATTGGCATGGCATCGGCTCCGGTGAGCTGGACGAGTTCGACGGTCTTCTGGGATTGACCTTCTTTGCCTTATCTATGAGAGCCATCCCTTTCAGGGTAATCGTTACATAGTAATACCATATATGAATGTCGACAGCATAAATAATGCGGTCATCTATGCTAGATTTTACCTTGTCATTGCGAGTGAGTTGAGCAACCGTAGCGCGCGGCCCTGGGACCATGCTCCCCAGGCAAGCCAGAAAGTAGCCACTCAGCGGCCCGCGCCTACTGAAACACCCTGAAAGGGGTGTCTATGAGAGCCTGAAGTTCGGCGTCGAAGTCGCGCGGCTCGCGGGCCATGACGTTTCCTCACTGGTCTTAACTGGCGGTGTTGGCATGGAACGTTAGCAAGATGTGGCGTGGTGATGTCCAAGGCGTGACTGTATCTGCCACATGCCTGTTACAGGAAACAGGGCAGAGGCTACGCCGCCGTTGCCAGCATGAGAATGGACAAGGAAGGAGTAGGTGATGCTGGCTCAGTGGGTGACGGATGAGGGCGAGGCGCATCATGCCGAGCAGCAATTGAATGTGCGCGGCAGCGTGGTTGTGCTGCACATGCAGGTTGAGAGCCTGGGAGAGAGCGGCTGGGACTGGAACGTATGGGAAGCGTCTGGCTGTGTGCGGCAGCGGTATGGCCTAGCCGACACATTGGACGAGGCAAAGGCCAGGGCAGAAGGTGCGCTGGGCGGCTTGGCTTGGGATTTTATCTCGTTGGCATAGACTCCTGCATTCGCTCTGTTCTTGATCTTGGCTCAATTCCTGGTCTGAACACAAACAATCCGTCATTTCTGCTGCGGAGTAAAACGGAGTAAATTAGGGTCTAGGAATAAAGTTTCTCATGCTACTTAAAAAATTGATTTACTTATAATATTGTTATTGCGGCCACACATGAAGCAACAGGTTGCGTCACTCGATGGCAGTGCGGGTACCCTGATTAGTAAGGGGTTCGCAGCGGTCGGCCTCGCAAAATTTGTTACGGTCTCCAACTTTGTCCCTAGACCCTAGGAAATGCGCGCTTATACACCGCGTTGCGGCGCACGTTGTCCTATGCCAGACTACCAGCGCTGATATGGTGGTATGCCGTTCATGCAGATTGAGGTTACAGCAGTGCCATCCGCATCGGACCGCGAGGCCGTTCTTGATGGCTTGCTCGCGTTCATTCGCGCGGAAACTGACCAGGTTCCTGTATCGCTGGCCGTCTTGGTGCGCGATGAGGCTGGCACAGTTGTGGGTGGCCTAACTGGGCACACGACGGCGTCCTGGCTATATGTAGAGCTATTGAGCCTGTTGCGAGATTGCCGGCGTATGGGTGATTGATGGGTGGGAGAAGTGCGG
>CAXTDP010000459.1:0-5149 GCA_964242295.1 uncultured Acetobacteraceae bacterium
CCGCCATTCGATCCGCTGATGGGCGCCGCCGAACACGCACACCCCGGGCCACCCCGCCAGCCCCCATGCCAGCGTCGCCCCGGCCGATCCCGCCGCGCCGCCGATGAACATGCCGGTCACGAACACCGTGTTGAGCCGGTTGCGCGCCGTCGGCTGCAAGGCGAACACCACGTGCTGGTTGGACACCAGGGCGCTTTGCACCCCGAAATCCAGCACGACGACGCCCAGCACCAGCCCCGGCAACGCGCCCCACAGTCCAAACAGCAGCCAGGACAACAGGGTCAGCAGCGCCCCGATGCCCACCACCAGCGCCGGGCCGCGCCGGTCGGCGATGCGGCCAGCCACCGGCGCCGCCAGCACTCCCACCGCGCCCACCACGCCGAACAACCCCGCCACGTCCGCGCCGAGATGGAACCGCGGCTCCTGCAGGTGCAGCGCCAGCACGGTCCAGAACGCGCTGAACGACCCGAATAGCAGCGCCTGCACCACCGTCGCCCGGCGCAGCCTCGCTTCCCGCCGCCATAGGCTGATCACCGACGCAAGCGCCGCGCCATAGCCCATTGTCAGGTGCGGATGGTTGCGCGGCAGCAGAACCGCCATGACCACCCCGGCCCCGAGCGCCAGCGGCACGGCGAGCCAAAACATCTCCCGCCAGCCCAGGTGGATGGCCACGAAGCCGGCGAGCGTCCGGCTGAGCAGGATGCCGCACAGCACCCCGGCCGTGACCGTCCCGACCGTCTTGCCGCGGCTGGCAGGGTGCGCCAGGGCGGCGGCGAACGGCACCACCTGTTGCGCCACCGTCGCGCAGGCGCCCAGCGCCAGCGACGCAAGCATCACCAGCCCCGCAGAGGGAGCCATCGCCACCAAGGCCAGCGCAGCAGCCAGCAGCACGAACTGCACGATGATGATGCGCCGCCGGTCCAGCAGGTCGCCCAGCGGCACCAGCAGGAACAGCCCGGCGGCATAGCCGAGCTGGGTTGCCGTCGGTACCAGCCCCGTCATGCCCGGGCCGCCGCCAGGGCCGGCAAGGTCCCGCTCCATGATCCCCAGCATCGGCTGGCAATAATACATGTTGGCGACCGCGATCCCGGCTGCGGCGCCCATCACCAGAGTCAATCCGCGGCTTATCGGCGTCGCAGTTCCCTCACCGGCCGGGTCGGTCATCTTGCAAGTCCTTTGAAGGTTGGGAACGGTCGGCCAGGCTGCCCTGCAAGACTGACGCCAGCGCCGATGCCTCGGGCCAGCAGCAGCCATTGCACCGGGGCAGGCGCCAGCCCAGCGTTTGAGAATGCCTCGCCCTAACGGCCCCACGTCCGGGCCGTTCTTGTCATCATGCGCAGAACGCGGGCATTCCGGCCGTCGCCGGACGGCTTGGCCGCATACGGGCCGCCTCGCCTGCATGTCGGCCCGTGCTTCAAAGCGAGACGCAGGACTTTGCCGCAAGCCACGCATTCGGGAGTGGACGCGGCACCAGCTTGGCACAGACGTTGCCTGTCCCCAGGCCTGCCATCCCCGCGATGGCGCCTCCAGCCAAGGCGAGCCTCTCCATGCCAGACCTTTTCAGCCCCTACACCCTCAAGGGCGTCACGCTCCGCAACCGGATCGCGATGTCGCCGATGACCATGTATCGCTCCACCGATGGCCTGATGAACGACTTCCATGTCATGCTGATGGGGTCGCGCGCCGCCGGCGGCTTCGGCCTGGTGTTCCCCGAGCAGTTGGCGATCACCCCCGATGGACGCACCGGCACCCATTGCGCCGGCATCTGGGACGACGCGCAGGTGGACGGCCTGCGGCGGGTGACGGCCATCATCAGGGACATGGGCGCCGTGCCCGGCATCCAGCTCGGCCACACCGGCCGCAAGGGCAGCGAGCTGAAGCCGTGGGAGGGCAAGCTGCAACTGCCGCCCGACCACCCCGACGGCTGGCAGGTGCGCGGCCCCTCGGCGATCACCTATGGCGGGCGCTACACCTACCCCGTCCAGGCCCTCACGGTGGCCGAGATCAGGGACCTGCACCAAAGCTACGCCCAGGCAGCGCGGCGGGCGCTGGACGCCGGGTTCGAGTGGCTGGAGATGCACTTCGCCCACGGCTACCTGGGCGCGAGCTTCTTCTCGCCGCTGGCGAACCAGCGGACCGACGAGTATGGCGGCAGCCTGGGGAACCGCGTCCGCTTTCACCGGGAGGCGCTGGACGCGGTGCGCGCGGTGTGGCCGGAACGGCTGCCGCTGACGATGCGCCTGGGATCGGACGACTTCCACGAGGATGGCGTACGGTTCGACGACGCCGTGTGGGCGGTCGGCGCCCTGAAGGAGCACGGGCTGGACTTGGCCGACCTCAGCCTGGGCATGAACACCGACGACACGAAGGACGTGCCGTTCGGCGATGTGGCCTTCATGGTAGAGCGCGGCGCCCGCGTCCGGCGCGAGGTCGGCATCCCCGTGGGCGTAAGCTGGAACCTGGGCCTGCCCGCGGTGGCCGACCGGGTGATCCGGGACGAGCTGATCGACTTGGTGTTCCTCGGCCGCCCGGCGCTGGCCAACCCGCACTGGCCGGTATGGGCAGCGCGCGAGCTGGCGCACAACGACCCGTTCTCGCTGATCCCGCAGGACTGGTCCTGGTGGCTGCGGAACCGGCCGGGACCGGAGGGATCGCTGGGCTGGCCAGCGGTCACGCGGCAGGTCTGACCGGCAGGCCGGGCCTTGCTGGTCCGGCCGTTTGGATGGCAGCTTGCCGGACAGAACAACGGGAGGAGGACCCATGGTCTGCACGTCAATGGTCGCAAAGCGCCCGCAGGTTGGCCGGCTGGCCGCACCCAAGCGGGCGGCAACCGGGACTGCCGCGCAAATGCTGATGCCTACGTGGACCGGGTCCGGCGCATGACCCTCACCGACCTGGCCTCCGGCCTCCGCTTCCCCGAGGGTCCCGTGGCGATGGCCGACGGCTCGGTCGTGCTGGTGGAGATCGAGCGCGGCACCCTGACCCGGGTGGCGTCGGATGGGACGGTCAGCGTGATCGTCCACCTGGGCGCCGGCCCCAACGGCGCCGCCATCGGGCCGGACGGACGCTGCTACATATGCAACAACGGCGGCTTCAAGTGGGTGGACGACGAGACGGGCGTGCGCCCGGTCATGCAGGCCGACGACTACAGCGGCGGCCGGATCGAGCGGGTGGACCTCGCCACCGGCGCGTTCGAGACGATCTACACCCACAGCGACCAGGCGCCGCTGCGCGGACCCAACGACCTGGTGTTCGATACCCACGGCGGCTTCTACTTCACCGACCTCGGCAAGGGCCGGCCCCGTGACCTCGACCGCGGCGGCGTGTGCTACGCGCAGGCGGACGGGAGCGGCATACGCGAAGTGTGCTTCCCCATGTTCACCGCGAACGGCGTCGGCCTGTCGCCGGATGGCGCAACGCTGTATGTCGCCGAAACCGAGCCGGCGCGGTTATGGGCCTTCGACCTGGACGGGCCGGGGCAAATCCGGCGCCAGCCCTGGCCGTCGCCGCATGGCGGCCGGCTGGTGACGGGCAGCGCCAACTTCCAGCGCTTCGACAGCCTGGCGGTGGACGCGGCCGGCAACGTGTGCGTGGCAACGCTCGTGCACGGCGGCATCAGCGTCATCTCGCCGGACGGCGCGTCCATCCGCCACGTGCCGATGCCGGAGCGATGGGTGACCAACATCTGCTTCGGTGGGCCTGATATACGGACGGCGTTCATCACGCTGTCGTCCACCGGGCGGCTGGTGTCCTGCCGCTGGGACACGCCGGGACTGCGGCTGGCCTACAACGCCTGAGGGCGTGGAGGGGATCAGGACGGCGCCAAAACTACGGCGTCAGGCGGCAAACCCCATTTGGCGGGAACGCCGCTGCTGCCGGGACCGTCGCCAGCACACGATACCAGGCATGCGGCTCAGCCAGCCCTGCCGCCGGCAGCACCTGCGCGACATACAGGTCGTGCACGACCATGTGGTCGGCCGCCCGCCACTCGGCATGGCGGGCGAACGCGTCCTCGAACCGGTAGCCGTCCAGGACACGGACCACGGCATCGGCGTCAGTCGTGCCTGCCGTCTGCACGGCCTGCAACCATTGCAGCGTCGCCGAGTAGTCCGCCGCCTGCGCCGCGGTCGGCCGCATCCCGCCATGCCCGGCGGCGAAGCGATCTGCCCATGCCCGTGCCGCCGGGTCCAGGTTCCAGTACCAGGGCACCGCGGCCACCACGCCGGCATAACCCTGCCCAACCCGGTCCACGTCTGACAGATACAGCAGCGCCGTCGCCACTTGCGCCCGCATCCCGGCCTTGGCGACGAACTCCGTCACTGCGGCCACCTCTGCATCCGCGTCCGCCCCGGCGTTGAACACCGCAATCACATCGGGGTCCAACGCCCTCGCCTCTTCCAGCATGGCGGACAGGTCCCGCGTGCTGGGCGAGACGATGAAGGACTTCACGACCTCACCACCCTGCGCGGTGATGACCGGCGTCATCGTCGCCAGCGCGCCACGGCCAAAACCGGCATCGGCGACGATGGCCACCCACCGCTTGCCGCCGGGCTGCGCGGCGATGTGGGCGGCGGTTGCCGTCTCGATGCTCACGGAGTCGAATGAGTAGTGGTAGGCATACTTGGTGCAGGCGGCCCGGGTCAGCGCCGGGACTGCGGCCCCAGTCGTGACCATCAGCCGGTGCCGCTCCGCCGCGACCTTGGACACCGCCAGGGCAATGGGCGAGTTCTGCACGTCCATCAACAGGTCGGCCCCGGCGTCATACGCCTGTTTGGCCAGGTCCGGCGCCAGGGCGGGCTTGTTGTGGTCGTTCAGCGCGTCAACCGCCACCGGCCGGCCCAGGACGACGCCGCCGAAGTCCGCAACCGCCATGCGCGTCGCATCCACCCCGCCGCGCCCGGCCCGTGCGTCATAGATGTCGTCGTCCAGGTCGGCAATGACGGTAATACGCACCGGCACGGGGTCAGCAGCACGCGCAGCCCCCGTTTCCACAAGGGCGCAGGCGGCGAGCAGAAGGAGTGCGGTGCGCGGCATGGCTGGTCCCGTCCGGTATGCAGGCTGCAGGAGCGCGGGTGGTGGAGCCGAGGGGAATCGAACCCCTGACCTCCTGAATGCCATTCAGGCGCTCTCCCAACTGAGCTACGGCCCC
>CAXTDP010000460.1:0-5135 GCA_964242295.1 uncultured Acetobacteraceae bacterium
GAACGGCGTCCGTGAACAGCCACAAGGCCGGCAGCCCGCCACCCGCCTTGCCATACCCCGCCTTGCTGCGCGCCTTGACCTGGCGCGCCCAGGCGGCAAGCCTCTGGTCCATGCAAACCTCCGATCCCGCCGGCCTAGCCGCTGACACCCTGCTGAGCCGGCTGGCCCAGGTCCAGGCCCGTGTTGCCGCCGCGGCTGTGCGCGCCGGACGGCCCGCCGGGTCCGTCCAACTCGTCGCGGTGTCCAAGACTTATCCGGCGGCGGACGTGCTGGCTGTCTTGGGCGCTGGACACCTCGTGTTTGGGGAAAACCGCGTGCAAGAGGCCGCCGCTAAGTTCGGGCCATTGCGCGCCGACCATCCCAGGCTGCAACTGCACCTGATTGGCGGCCTGCAGACCAACAAGGCGCGGGACGCCGTGCGGACCGCGGATGTGATCGAAAGCTTGGACCGCCCCCGCTTGGCCGACGCCATTGCCGACGCACTCGCCAAGCACGGCGCCAAGGAGGGCGCCGCGTCCGGCCCCCGCCTGCTGGTGCAGGTGAACGTCGGCGACGAGGCGCAGAAGGCCGGCATTCCCACCCGGGACGCCGACGACTTCATCGAGGCGTGCAGGCGCCGGTTCGGGCCGCTTCTCACTGGGCTGATGTGCGTCCCGCCGGCGGATGGGGACCCGGCGCCGCACTTCGCCTGGCTGGCAGCGTGCGCGGCGCGGCATGGGCTGGGCACCTTGTCCATGGGAATGTCAGGGGATTACGAGGCCGCCATCGCTCACGGCGCCACGCATGTCAGGGTCGGCAGCGCGATCTTCGGCGCGCGGCCACCCCAGGCGCAGCCGCTGTCGGCAGCGCCCGCGGCAGAGGGCTGAACGCGCCACGATGCCGCCCTCCCCCTGTTGCTCCTGGGTCAAGGAGCCTTCTCATAAATGATGCAATCCTGACACTAACTGACACGGGAATGGGCTAGAAATTGGTTCACCTTATCGCGCTATGGTTGAACCATGCTGAACTTCTGCACTTCTGCTGCGAAAACCGTCTTAAGCGCCGCCGGTGCTCCGGTTCGCCATTTTGTCCGGCAGGTGACGCACCGGGCGGCTGTGCACCATGTCCCCCATCTGCATGTCCATCACGCCGCCGTGCGCGCGGGCGTGCCGCACCCTGGCGCGGTGGCGCCCACCTGCGCGCATGCCCCAGGCAACGCGCTTCCTGCCGGGCCTGGGCACGCCCTGGTGCCTGGTCCGGCGTCCCGCCCCGTTCATGGGGGCAACGGGGCGGAATACGCTCACGCGGGCGCAAGTAACGGTGGCGCCAGCGGATTGGGCACCCGGCCCGGCATCGGCAGCCTGGGCGCCGCCAGGGCGGGCACGGCCACAGCTATCGGCAGTCCGCTTGCCGCGGGCGCTGGCCTGCTGGCTGGAACGCTGGCACTGGGCGGGTTGACCGCGGCGGCTGCCCTTGCATTCTGGTCGGCCGTACCCGGACAGCAGGCGCCCATTGTGCCGGCCATGCAGCTTGATTACGCAGCGGTCGCGCCGTCCCTGTTCAGCATGACGCCTAGCCCAGCCGCGGGCGCCGGTCTGGTTGCGGCAGTGCCGGACATCGCCGCAGATCCCGGCCTGGCCTGGCCTGCGTTGCAGCCCAACACCGTTAGTGTGGCGGAGCCGGCAAGCCTTGCCCTCATGGGTGTCGGCGCCGCGGCGGCTGTGGCCGCCCGCCACAGGATGCGGCGCCGCTAGCCAGGCTCGCATGGCCTGTCCGCCGGTCCCGCCAGAAAGTGATGCACCGCCGCAACCCCTGTCATCATGGGGGATGGGCTGGCGCTGCCGCGGCGAGCGCGATCCTTCATGCGTCCAACACCGGATCGGCGCCGGGCTGCTGGGCAGGGCCGGCCGGTTCGACAAAGCAGTCGATGGGTCTCCGCGTCCCGGACCCGGACAGCGACGCCGGCCCGCTGCGCCCACCTGCCCCGGCGCCGGTGGTTCCCGCGGCGCCCTAGCCACCTTGGCAA
Source organism: uncultured Acetobacteraceae bacterium (assembly GCA_964242295.1). Classification (GTDB taxonomy): domain Bacteria; phylum Pseudomonadota; class Alphaproteobacteria; order Acetobacterales; family Acetobacteraceae; genus DASWOJ01. The sequence goes on from CAXTDP010000460.1 coordinate 2,006, forward strand.
ATTGTCCAGCCCGCGCCAATTGCGGCCGAATGTGGGCGTGCTAGACACCACTGCGGACCGCACCCTCAGGGATGGACCATCAATGACTCTGCAACGCCCCGACCGTTGCCACCCTACGGTGGTGACCGCGCGATGAGCGCCACTGTCAGTCCCGCCGCAAGAGGACCTGCCCTGCCGCATGGTGCTGCCCGCCCGTTGACCGGGGGGGCGTTGCTGGGCGTACTCGGCATCGTGTACGGCGACATCGGCACCAGCCCGCTTTACGCCCTCAAGGCCAGCCTGACCCAGTTCAAGGACGTGGGCATCCATGAGATCGAGATACTTGGCATCCTGTCCCTGATTTTCTGGGCGCTGATCCTGATCGTGACGGTCAAGTACGTGCTGCTGGTCATGCGTGCGGACAACAACGGCGAGGGCGGCATCCTTGCGCTGATGGCGCTGGCCCAGCGCGGGACCGTAGGCGTCCGAATGCGGAACGCGCTGGGGCTGATCGGCATCGGCGGCGCCTGCCTGTTCTTCGGCGACGGGGCCATCACGCCCGCGATCTCCGTGCTGTCGGCGGTCGAAGGGTTGGCGGTCGTCTCGCCGACCTTCCAGCGCTTCGTGCTGCCATTGTCCATCGTCATCATCGTGGCGCTGTTCGCCGTGCAGATTCGCGGCACCCACACCATCGGGCGGCTGTTCGGCCCGGTGATGGCGGTGTGGTTCCTGGTGCTGGCCGTCATGGGGCTGCACCAGATCGCGCTGAACCCCGGCATCCTGCGTGCGGTCTCGCCGCACTACGCCGTCGAGGTCTGTGCCGCGCATGGCTGGCTGGCCTTCGTCACCCTTGGCTCAGTCGTGCTGGCTGTGACGGGGGCGGAGGCGCTGTATGCCGACATGGGCCACTTCGGCGCCAAGCCGATCCGCGTTGCCTGGGTGGTTTACGTGTTGCCCTGCCTGGTGCTGAACTACTTCGGCCAGGGCGCGCTCGTGCTGGCCGACCCGGCGTCGCTGGAAAACCCGTTTTACCTGATGGCGCCCGAGTTCCTGCGCCTGCCGCTGGTGGTGCTGGCCACGGCCGCCACGGTGATCGCCAGCCAGGCGCTCATCAGCGGCGCCTACAGCATCGCGCGACAGTGCATGCAGATGGCATTCCTGCCGCGCATGGCGGTGCTGCACACCAGCACGACCGAGGAAGGGCAGATCTACGTGCCCCAGATCAACACCGCGCTGCTGGTCGGCGTGCTGGTGCTGGTGCTGGCCTTCCGCAGCAGCGACGCGCTGGCCGCGGCCTACGGCATCGCCGTCACCGGCACTTTCCTGTGCACCTGCGTGCTGGCCACCGTGGCGTTCCGGCGGCAGTTCGGCTGGCCGCGGCTACTGGCGCTGGGAGTGTTCGGCGGGTTCTTCGTCATAGACTCGGTATTCTTCGCCGCCAACGCGCTCAAGATACCTGAGGGCGGTTGGGTGCCGCTGCTGGTCGGCGTGGCGCTGATGGCGATGATGACAAGCTGGCACAGCGGGCGGGAGCTGATGCTGGCGCGCTGGAAGCAGGATAGCCTGCCGCTCGCCTCCTTCCTCGCGCGGCTGCCGCAGTCGCGCACCATCCGGGTGCCGGGGATCGCGGTGTTCCTGACCGGCAACCCGGACTATGTGCCGGCGGCGCTGCTGCACAACCTGAAGCACAACAAGGTCCTGCACGAGCGGGTGCTGTTCGTAACAGTACAGAACCTGGATGTGCCGGAGGCCGGGCCGGACGGGCGAACCGAGGTGATCGAGCTTGCGCCGAACGTCCACCGTGTCGTGTTGCGCTACGGCTTCATGGAGTCGCCGAACATCCCGCGTGCATTGGAGGAACTGGGCGCGCATGGGCTGGACTACCGGCCGATGCAGGCGAGCTTCTTCCTGGGACGGGAGGTGCTGGTCCGCGCGATGGTACCCAAGCTGAATGCGTGGCGGCTGTTCCTGTTCTTGTTCATGGCGCGCAATGCCGTGCCGGCGACGGAGTTCTTCCGCATCCCGAGCGACCGTGTAGTGGAGCTGGGGGTTCGGGTGGCAATCTGACTTGCCGAGACGGACGCCCCTGCGGCTGGCAGGGGCTACGCATGAGATTTGTCTCGCCTGCGGCGGCCTGACGTAAGATGACGCGCCCTCGCGATTGCGGGGGAGCGGGGCATGTCGATCGAGAAGCTGGGCCAGTATCTTGTTGGGGTCGAGGACCCGCGCTGCCCCGGCAAGGTCGAGCACCGCCTGGTTGAGGTGCTGGTGATCGCGGTCTGCGCGGTCATTGCCTGCGCCGAAAGCTGGGACGACATCGCGCTGTATGGCCGCAGCAAGCTGGCTTGGCTCAGGACGTTCCTGGATTTGCCGAACGGCATTCCCTCGCACGACACCTTCCGGCGCGTGTTCATGCTGATCGACCCCGATGCGTTCGAGGCCGGGTTCACGGCCTGGGTCGGCTCGCTCGCGGACAGGTTCGAGCGCGAGGTGGTTGCCATTGACGGCAAGACGGTCCGGCGCTCGTTTGATCACGGGCGCGATCAGTTGCCGCTGCACATTGTGAGCGCCTGGGCGAGCGAGCAGGGCCTGGTGCTAGGCCAGCGCTGCGTGGACGGCAAGTCGAACGAGATCACCGCGATGCCCGAGCTGCTGGACCAGCTTGCGCTTGAGAACAGCATCGTGACGCTGGACGCCATGGGGTGCCAGACCGCGATTGCCGAGAAGATCCTGGCACGCGGGGGCGACTACCTGCTGATGCTGAAGGGCAACCACCCCCTGGCTCATGCGGCGGTGGTGAAGCACTTCGACCAGCGATGCTTCCGTGTTGGCGCGGCCAGCCCTGCCGCTTGCGACGCGTTCGACGGCACGCATGGCCGCCTGGTCCGGCGCCGGGTGTTCGCCAGCACCGAGGCTGCGGTCCTCAACGCCCTGAGCGGCTGGCCGGGCTTGCGCACCGTGCTGGCGGTTGAGAGCATCCGCAGCGTCAACAGCGCGCCCATCAAGGTTGAGCGCGAGATTCGCTACTTCCTGTCGAGCTGTCCCGACGGTCCCGCCGTCTTGGGCAGAGCCATCCGCTCGCATTGGGCGATTGAGAGTGTGCTGCAGACGCACACGGAAAGGAGTTCACGATGAACTGTTAGACCGTGTG
>CAXTDP010000461.1:0-5135 GCA_964242295.1 uncultured Acetobacteraceae bacterium
GCCGCGCCATCGTGCGCGACCCGCAGGTGTTCCTGTTCGACGAGCCGCTGTCCAATCTGGACGCCAAGCTGCGCGTGCAAACGCGGGCCGAGCTGAAGGACCTGCACCAGCGCCTGGGCACCACCACGATCTATGTCACCCATGACCAGATCGAGGCGATGACGATGGCCGACAAGATCGTCGTCATGCAGGGTGGACGCATCGAGCAGGTTGGGTCGCCCTTGGAGCTGTATGATCGCCCGGCCAACCAGTTCGTCGCCGGCTTCATCGGCAGCCCCGCCATGAACTTCCTGCCCGGCGCCGTCGAGGCTGGCGGCTTCCGCGCCGAGGGCGGCACGCTGTGGCCGCTGCCACCCGGCGTCACGCAGTCCTACAACGACAACATGCCCGCCGTTTACGGCGTCAGGCCCGAGCACCTGCGGCTGGCCGAGGCCGGCGCCCCCGGCGCCGTTCCCCTGCTGGTGCAGGTCGTGGAGCCCACCGGCAGCGAAACCCAAGTACACGGACGATTGGGCACCCTGCCCGTCATGGGCGCCTTCCGCGAGCGCGTGACCGTCCAGCCCGGCGCTCCCCTGAACGTCACCGCCGACCCCAGCCTGGTCCACCTGTTCGACCTGAAGACCGGCGTCCGCCTCGTAGCCTGACCTACCCCCTCTCCCTCTGGGAGAGGGCTGGGGTGAGGGAAGCCGCAAAAACAAAGCCAAATAGTTATCGAAGGAAACCAACCATGACCATTACCCGCCGCCACCTCGGCCAAGCCTCGTTCGGCGTGGCGGGCCTCGCTGCCGCCGGGCTGCTCGGCCACGGCGCGCAGGCCGCCGTACCGGTTGCCGACGTGCCCCCCCTGAACCTGCCGGTCGAGAAAGGCGCAAGCCTACGCGTGCTGCGCCCCAGCAAGTTCGTGGACCCCGACGAGACCATCTTCCGCGAGAACACCAAGCGCTTCGCCGACCAGAATGGCATTCAGGTCCGGGTGGACTTCGCCGCCTGGGAGGACCTGCGGCCGCAGACGGCGGTGACGGCCAACACCGGCGCCGGGCCGGACGTGGTGGTGGGCTGGACGGACGACCCGCACATCTACGCCGACAAGGTGATGGACCTGACGGACGTCGCCACCTACCTCGGCAAGAAGTATGGCGGCTGGGCGCCCCTTGCCGAGCGTTACGGCAAGAAGTTCAAGACGGACCAGTGGATCGCCATTCCCATGGGCGGCAGCGGCGGGCCGGCCATCTACCGCGAAAGCTGGGTCAAGGAGGCCGGCTTCGACACGTTCCCGACCGACATGGACGGGTTCCTGGACATGTGCCGCAAGCTGAAGAAGAACGGCCACCCCGCCGGCTTCGCGCTGGGCCATGCGGTCGGCGACGCCAACGCGTTCTGCCATTGGCTGGTCTGGTCGTTCGGCGGCACGATGGTCAACGAGGACAACCGCGTCACCATCAACAGCAAGGAAACCGTGGAGGCGCTGAAATACGCCAAGGCGCTGTATGAGACCTTCATCCCCGGCACCAACTCCTGGCTGGACCCCAGCAACAACAAGGCGCTGCTGGCCGGCGAGCTCGGGGCGACGCAGAACGGGGTGTCGCTATATTTCTCCGCCAAGAACAGCAAGGAGCCGGCCATCGCCGCATTGGCCGCGGACCTGAACCATGCTCGCATGCCGATCGGACCCGTCGGCCGCAGCACGGAACCGGCGCTGGCGATCAATGCCATGGCGTTCAAGCATACCAAGGCGCCGAATGCCGCCAAGGCCTATCTCGCCTTCATGATGGAGGCGCCGCAGTATGACCATTGGCTGACGGACAGCTTCGGCTACTGGTCGCAGCCGCTGCGCGCCTATTCAGAGAGCGAGGTTTGGAAGAAGGACCCGAAGATCGCGGTGTTCAAGGACACGATGGAGAAGTCGCTGTGGCTCGCCTATCCCGGGCCGATCACCGAGGCATCGGGCGCGGTCGCCGCGGATTACGTGATGGTGGACATGGTGGCCGGCGCCGCCACCGGCGCCAGCACGCCGGAAGATGCGGCGAAGGAGGCGGAGCGGCGGGCCAAGCGCTACTACCGGTAGGCCAAGGACGCCGCCGGGGATGACCCGGCGGCGCACACCTCAAGCCGCCTGCGGCGCCTTCAACCGGTCGCTGAACATCTTCCGCAGCTTGGCGACCTTCGGCGTGATGACGGCCCGGCAATAGCCCGACCAGGGGTTGCGGGCGTAGTAGTCCTGGTGCTCGTCTTCCGCCCGCCAGAACTGGGTCAGCGGCACGGTCTCGGTCACGATGGGGCGGCCCCATACCCCGGCGGCGTCCATCTCTGCCTTGACCTCGCCGGCCGTCCGCGCCTGGGCATCGGAGTGCGTCAGGATGATGCTGCGATACTGCGGGCCGACGTCAGCACCCTGCTGGTTCGGCGTGGTCGGGTCGTGCAGGGTGAAGAACACGCGCAGGATGTCGGCATAGCTGATGACCGCCGGGTCGAACGTGACCTGGACGACCTCGGCGTGACCGGTGCGCTTGCCGCAGACCTGCTCATAGGTTGGGTTAGGGACGGTGCCGCCGGCGTAACCGGACACGCTGGACTGCACGCCGCGCAGGCTGGTGAACACCGGCTCCAGGCACCAGAAGCAGCCGCCACCCAGGGTTGCGACCTCGAAGTTTGTATCTGGCATGTTGGCCTCCTTACCATGGGGGAAATGGTGCGCGGCGAGGCCGATGTGAAGCCGCCGATGTGAAGCCTACGCCGCAGGCGCTCCCGGCTGCCGCAGCGGGTGCGCGTCGGCAAACGCCGGCAGCGCCATGCACGCGCCCTGGATGCGCCGCACCGCCGGAAACGGCTGCAGGTCCGCCCCGAACCGCTCCGACCCGGCAACGTGGCTCGCCAGGCAACAATCCGCCAATCCCGGCGCATCCCCGGCGCAGAACGGCCCGGCGCCTACCTGCACCTCATAGGCCTGCAAGCCCAGCGTGAACCAATGCGCCGCCCAAGCCTTGCGCGCCGCGTCGTCCGCCCCGAACGTCTTGCCCAGGTAGCCCTGCACCCGCGGCACCACCAGCGGATGCGTGTCCGCGGCCGTGATGGCGCATAGGGCGCGGACCCGGGCGCGGGCGGCGGCGCCGTCGGGCAGCAGCGGCGGCGTTGGATAGGTTTCCTCGATCCACTCCAGGATCGCCAGCGACTGCGTCAGCACCGTCCCGTCGTCCAGCACCAATGCCGGCACCGCACCCATCGGGTTGATCGCCCGGAACGACGGCACATGCTGGTCCCCGGCATCAAGGTCCACCATCGTCTCAGGCACGGCGATGCCCTTCAGGTTCAGCGCGATGCGCATGCGGTAGGTCGCCAGAGAACGCCAGAAACCATGAAGCTGCATATGCGGGGTCCCTTAATGCTTCGCGTCGCTCATGCGGTCCACGTAGGCGATGCCGATGGCGGACAAGATGAACAGCCCGTGGATGATGGACTGCCACATGACATGCTCCAACTGCATGGGCGCCACGGCCGCGGTTTGCTCGCCGCCGCCGCCGGTCGCCTGGCCGAGCGCGATGAAGCTCCGCAGCAGGTGGATCGAGCTGATGCCGATGATCGCCATCGCCAGCTTCACCTTGAGCAGGCCGGAGTTGACGTGGCTCAGCCACTCCGGCTGATCCTTGTGGCCCTCCAGTCCCAGGCGTGACACGAAGGTCTCGTAGCCGCCGACGATCACCATCACCAACAGGTTGGAGATCATCACCACGTCAATCAGCCCAAGCACGAGCAGCATGACCTCCTGCTCGTTGAACCCGGCCGCGTGGGTGACGAGGTGCCATAACTCCTTGAGGAACAGGAACACGTAAACGCCCTGCGCCACGATCAGGCCGAGGTAGAGCGGAAGCTGCAGCCAACGGGAGCTGAAGATCAGCGCCGGCAGCGGACGCAGCGGCTGGTGCGGACGCGGCAGTGTTCCAGCCGTCCCATGCGGCAGTGACGGCGCGTGCGTGCCGGGCAGAAGGTTCGCCTGCGGGCTGAGGGTGGAGGGCGGCTCGCTCACACCGCCCCCGTGTCGGCCCCACGCGGCTGAACACGGCGCAGGAGATAGATGGACACCACCATCACCAGGATCAGTCCGGCCAGCACGCCCAGTTCAGTCATCGCCGCCTGGAACGCATCCTCATGCCCCGGCTCGACCGTCTTGCCAGGCATGTTCTGCGAGGTTTCCAGGGTGATCACCAACACCCGGCGTATGCTGGCGATCAGGCCGACGATAAGAAACGGCTCGCAGGTCAGCTCACCGGAGCGGATCGAGACGCGGACGGTGTGCAGGATCTCGACGATCATCAGCACGAACAGCAGCCGGTCCACGATCACGAGCAGGCTTTTCGCGCTGCCCGCGGCCAGCACCCCGTCCCAAACCTGCACCATGGCACCGCCCAGCGCCAGCAGCGCCGTCAGCGAGAGCACGACGCCAAGCGCCATCATGATCCCATGCTCGACCGTCAGGAACGCGCCGGACGACAGGCGCACGCCCCGGCCCACGTCCTCGCTGGCGTCGCGTATGGCCTCCGGCACGCGGGTGTCCATCGTCTTACTCCTTCACCGCTCCCGTGAGCGAGCTGACGTAGTACTCCACGAAGAACGAATACAGCAGCGCCACCGGGATGGAGCCGAACAGCGCGCCCGCCATCAATGCGCCCCATTGGTAGTCGTCGCCCTGCACCAACTGCGTCAGCACCGCCACCGGCACCGTCTTCTTCTCCGACGACTGGATGAAGGCCAGGGCGTAGATGAACTCGTTCCAGGACAGGGTGAAGGCGAAGATGCCCGCCGAGATCAGGCCGGGTACCGCCAGGGGCAGGGTGATGCGGCGGAGGATTTGCAGCCGGGTCGCGCCATCAATCAGGGCGCACTCCTCCAGCTCATAGGGGATTGACTTGAAGTAGCCGATCAGCAGCCAGGTGCAGAACGGGATGAGGAAGGTGGGATAGGTCAGGATCAGCGCCAGCGGGCTGTCGAACAGCCCGAGCTTGAACACCATCGTCGCCAGCGGGATGAACAGGATGGAAGGCGGGACGAGGTAGGCCAGGTAGATCGCCAGCCCCACCAGGTTGCTGCCGCGGAAGCGCAGCCGCTGGATGGCGTAGGCGGCCAGCACGCTGGCGAAGATG
>CAXTDP010000462.1:0-5106 GCA_964242295.1 uncultured Acetobacteraceae bacterium
GGCGTCGGCGCCCAAAGATGCGTTCCTCGGAGCCGAAGCACCCATGTCTCCGCTGCCAGCAGTTCCCGGTATGGCCTGGGACCGCCATCCCCGACGCTTTGCGCCCGGACGGGACCAGTTCAACGCCGTCCCGCTCTGCCGCCGCAAGCTTGACGTGCGGCTTGCACCTCTCCTTCGTTGCGCGTAATCCGGCGGCGGGTCGTAGGGTGGTCTGAACGACAGCCTACCGTTGGTCTCGAAATTTCTGAGTTTGGGGGCAGCCGGGTTCCGACGATGCTATTCACCTCCTACGAGTTCCTGTTCGCGTTCTTTCCTGTGACGATCGCCGCCTATTTTGCCCTGGGACGCGGCGCGGCGGCCCGTGCGGCCGTCCTACTCTTGGCATCCCTGGTATTCTATGCGTGGTGGAACTGGACTTTCCTTGCCCTCCTGCTCGGCTCAATCGGCGTGAACTACGGGTTGGGGGTCTTGATTCAGCAGGCGACGACCGCTGGGCGGGGTCGTCAAGCGAAGTGGATCGTAACGGCCGGCATCTGCCTTAATTTGGCGGCCCTTGGGCTGTTCAAGTATTCCGGTTTCGCCGTGGACAACTTCAATGCACTGACCGGGGCAGCCGTGGTGTTCAACCACATCATTCTTCCTCTTGGAATCTCATTCTTCACCTTCGAGCAAATGGGGTTCCTCATTGACGTCGGCCGCGGAGCGCCATACCGGCTGGATCCGCTCCGCTTTGCCGTTTTTGTATCTTTCTTTCCTCGCTTGGTCGCAGGTCCGATATTGCGCTACAACGAGATCGTCCCGCAGCTGGAGCAAGATGAAAAAGGCCGAAGCCTGCGCATTCACGACCTTGCCATTGGCCTGAGCTTCTTCAGCATTGGGCTTGCAAAGAAGGCTTTCCTCGCCGATGGCATCGCACCTTTTGTCGCTCCGCCGTTCGATGCTGCGGGTGCCGGGCAAGCAGTTGACTTGTTTGCGGCCTGGGGAGGTGCATTAGCCTACACCGCTCAGCTTTATTTTGATTTCTCGGGCTATTCGGACATGGCGATCGGTGCTGCGTGGTGCTTCGGAGTCCGCTTTCCAGAAAATTTCAACTCACCCTATAAGTCGGGAAGCATCATCGAGTTCTGGCGACGTTGGCACATCACATTGTCACGTTTCCTGCGTGACTATGTCTATATCTCGCTGGGCGGCAACCGCCTTGGCGAAACGCGCCGGTATCTTAACTTGCTCGCGACCATGCTTATCGGCGGGTTCTGGCACGGCGCAAACTGGACATTCGTAGTTTGGGGCGGGTTGCACGGCCTGTATCTAATCACCAACCATGCATGGGCGGCCGGTCCGGCACGCTGGCGTCCCCTGACTGCAATCCGCCTATCCTTGCTGCGGCGGGCATCCGGCTTTCTGCTCACCTTCCTTGCAGTCGTCATCGCTTGGGTATTTTTCCGGGCACCAACGCTCGACGTCGGGCTGCGCATTCTGACGGCGATGACCGGCCGGAACGGCGCGTTGCTTCCGCCTGCTATACTGGACCACCTGCAACCAATCGCCCCGTTCCAGACGGCGCTTGGCATCGGGAGCGGCGGGTCGGGGACGCAGTTCGTCAGCACCTGGCTTTGGATCGGCGTTTTGTTCCCGATCGCATTCTTTGCCCCGAACAGCCAGGAGATCGTGTTGAAGGTGCAGGCCAGCTTGCAAGCGCGGCATAGACGTTTGTGGATAGGGCAAGCCTGGGCCATGGCCATGGGAGCGGCTGCCTTCATCGGCTTCCTTTCGATAAATCGGGCCAACGCTTTCCTGTATTGGCAGTTCTAATGCGGACTCCTGGACGGTTCCTGGGCGTCTTCGGCCTCACTTTCGTCGCACTATCGGCGGCGATTGTTGTTCTAAATGTCATTGTTGATCCGTTTTACATTTTCGGCAGCCGTACTGGCGCCTGGAACCGGCTTAAGCCTGCAGCCCTGGAACACGGTGTCCCCACGAAAACCTCCCTTCTCGGGCGCGTTCGACCACGGACGTTGCTGCTCGGCAACTCACGGATCGAGGTTGGCTTCGACCCGGCAAGTGCGGCGTGGCCTAGCGAGATGCTTCCCGTGTTCAATGGGGGACTTGCAGGATACACCCTGTCTACTTCTGCGGAGCTTCTGGACGACGCGCTCGCCGCACCAGGCTCAAACCTCAAGCATGTTCTCGTAGGAGTTGACCTATTCGATTTCCTGGAAGCCGACCCAAGCAGCCCCGCCTGGAGTCCAGTTGACGCCGACTCAGACCAGGATCACACGCATACAGGGCCGGACCCTTCCGGAGCCTTGTGGGCGTTTTTGACACAGCTGCGCCAGGCAATGGACGCCACACTTACGCTTGATGCATTTTTGGGTAGCATAACCACGGTTCTTGCCCAAAATACGCCGTCGGCAACCATGCTGCCAAATGGGTTCGACCCAAAAACCGACTATGGCGTTTATGTGAAGCAGCATGGATTCCGGGACCTGTTCGACCAGAAGCAGATGCAACTTGACGCCCGCTTTGCCAGATACCCCCATCCCGATTATGCGGACCCTTACAGGACCAGCAGCTTCCGGTCGCTTCGGAAGATCATCACCGTTGCGCGCGTCCATGACCTCAACCTGACTCTGGTCATTTATCCTTATCATGCGTGGGTAATGGATCTCATCCGAAAGCATGGGATTTGGGACGCGTCCGAGGCTTGGAAACGTGCGCTCATCCGCGTCGTTGCTGAAACTGCCCCGCCCATGCAGGCGCGTGTCGTGGACTTCTCCGGCTACAATGTGGTCACGCAGGAGCACGTGCCAGCGCCCAGCGACGTGCGGACAGACGTCCACTGGTATTGGGAGCCCGGCCACTTCCGGTCCGCTCTTGGCGACCGCATAATCGCACGCCTTTATGACAATAACGGTGACGTTTTCGGCAGGGACCTGACACCCCTAACGGTTGACGCCGTGATCTCCTCGATCCGCGACGAATCAGCGCTCCTGTCGTCGGTCGGGTCGCGCCAGTAGGTTGTTTGGCCCAGACTTGATTGATGGCAGTCAAAGTCCCGACGGGAACGCGGCCCGTTCTCACGACTCAGATCCAGCCCGTGGGACTCTCTGCAGGTCTACCCCGTAACGCAACAGACGCCTCGGACCAGCATGGGTGCTGCCCCGCCGGTTGGTGGCTAACAGCCCGTCGCCGTTACAAGCATTCAGCTGGCAGAAACCTCCACAGGTCTGTCCTGCGCCGTTATCTGCGCATCCCGCCGCCGCCGGAATGGATGGCGCAACTGGCCGACGAAACCCTTTGGGAAGTGCGGGTCGTCCACCCCGTAATTATCCGGCCGCTTGCCAGCCGGCATGTAGAACGTGCCGAAGATCAGGTCATACAGCGGGAAGGTGCCAGCGAAGTTGCTGCTGCCGCCACGCTCGGCGCTGGTATGGTGCCAGCGGTGATACACCGGGCTGACCAGCACGCGGCGGAACGGTCCGAAGTCCCAGTCCAGGTTGGCATGCACCAGCGCCGAGGTGCCGACGGTGAACGGCATCAGCCAGGCGACCACCTCCGGCGGGATGCCGAGCAGCAGCATCACCACGTCGGCCAGCACGCCGTGCAGCACCTGATCCACCGGGTGGAACCGGGAGGAGGAAAGCCACTCCAGATGCTCGGACGAATGGTGCACGGCATGGAAGCGCCAGAGCTGCGCGCTGTGGAACATCCGGTGGGTGAGATACATCACGAGGTCGCTGCCCAGCAGATACAGCCCGACCTGCGGCCAGAACCCGAGATGGGCCAGCAGGCCGCGCCCCTCGGAGAAGAAGCGCCCGGCATCACCGGTGGACAGGCCGTAGAACAGGGTGATCCCCAGCAGGAGCATGAGGATGGAGGCGAACCGATACATCAGTTGCGGCACGACGGCCCAGCAGATGTCGGTAGCCAGGTCCGGCTTGCGCCACCAGGACGGCGCCTTGTTGCAGGCCGTGGCGAACGCTGCTGCCGCCGTGAACACCACCGCCAGCACGGCCATGTTGCGGAGCGCCGTAAACGTCACGGACGCAAGCTGTCCGAGCAGGTCAGCGAACATCGTCTAGCCCGCCACCCGGCCGGCGGCTGCGCGTATCTGGGCGACGGCCGCATCCACCTTCAGCGTCATCATAGCGTCCCCGCGGGCGATGCTGGACCGGCGCGGGTCGCCAAACGCGCCCAGGGCGGACAGGTCCGCCGTTCCCTTCGGCAGCCGCGACAGGTCCACGCCGCCGGGATAGACGGCCATCAGCTCCGAAGTGTCCGAAATGGTCGCGTGCTGACCAATGGCCGCATCGGACTCGCCCTGGCCACGCAGGTAGGCCGTTTCCGCCGCGTCGGCGTAGTAGGACTCCACGGCCAGCACCTTTGGCCCGCCCCCGGTCCACTCGCGGGTCAGCCGGGCCGCCACCTCCGCCTGCGGCGCGATGGACTGGCCGTGGTCGGCGATGAAGCAGATCGTCTCGAACCCGGCGGCCTTGAGGCTGCGGGCGATCCCCTCCAGCACGGCCGCGAAAACGGCGGGCGGCACGCCGATGGTGCCCGGCAGCATCATGTTGCCCGTGGGCGGGTCGTAGTCGCCCTCCGGAACATAGGACACCACGGGCGCGACCAGGGCGTCCCCCAGCTCGGCCGCGATGCGCCGGGCTGCCCAGGCGACGATGCGGTCGTGCTTGGCGATGATCATGTGCGGGCCGTTCTGCTCCAGCCCGCCGCTGGGGACGATGACGGTGCGTATGCCGGACTGGACGGCGGCACGGACCTCCATCCAGGTCATCTCCGCGATCTCACGCGTGGTGGACAGCGCGTGCGCCGGCTGCCGCCAGCCGGCATAGCCCATCAGGCCGGCTACGCCGAGGCCGGCCAGTGCGAACAGGCCGCGGCGGCGCGGTCCACGCTCTCCGGCAGTCCTGGTCGCATCGGGCCGACCTCCAAACCGGGCACGCAGCATCCCCAAGACTCCACATTAGCAATTATTGCAGTGCAGGCGCGGATATCACGGCGCGTTTAGGGGATCAACATGGTTGCCCCGGCGGACTAGTACACCTCGCCGGAAGAAGTGGCCCCATTTCGACGGCGCTCACGCGGCGA
>CAXTDP010000463.1:0-5097 GCA_964242295.1 uncultured Acetobacteraceae bacterium
CCTCCGAACCGCACTTCTGGATCAACGCATGACCAGAAATGGCCAAAGTCAAGCTGAGAGCCTGTGACAACCTGCTGGGGCACCAGCCCATGCAGCTGCCGCAAGCGGAAGGTTTGGCAACCCTGCAATCCAGCCCTTCTCATGAAGGCCTGAACGTGTTTGGCGCACGCGCAATCACTGGCCTTCACAGGCTGTACCGTTTGGTCAAACGGCCAGATATCATTGGCGAATCCGGAGATGGCCGTTTGTTCGGGGAGTTACTGGCCTTATGGACCATGCTTGGCCGGCATTGAGGACGGGTCTCCTCAGCGTGCCGACGCGCGTCCTGACGGGTCGGGTGAATTCACTAACGGTATCCAACCAGACGCTGTGGGCGACGTTGGGGTTGCCCGTTCGGTCACGACGCCAACGGCCATGAACAGGCCGATCTTCCCTTGGCTGCGGCGAGTTGTTGTCACACCCGGTTTGGCGCTTCAGCAGGACGGCTCACGAGATGGGCGGTATAGCCGGAGACGACCAGAACGGGGATGGCCGGATACCGGTGCTGGACGTTCAGGGCCACATGCCTGCCGTCCACACCATGACGGTATCAAGACGCTTCGACGTTGCCTGTTCCGAGCGTCCGCTTAATCACGTCCAGCAACTCAAGGAGCTTGAACGGCTTGTGCAGGAAGGCGACGTAACCTGAACACCACTTGGCGACGGCCACCTCGCGCATCGCACTCATCATCACGACCGGAATGCCTCGCAAAGCCGGATCAGCCGCCATCGCTTCCAGCATCGTGGCACCATCCATCATCGGCATCATGTGGTCGCACAACACCAGTTGCGGCTGCCTTCGGGCCAGGAGGTCCAAGCCTTCTCTGCCGTTCATGGCGACCAGCACCTGGTAGCCTTCCCCTGTAAGCGCGGCGTCGAGCAGCTCCGCGATGTTGCGCTCGTCTTCCACCACCAGCACTGTTGTCACGTCAGCCCTCTCACCCGGCTGCCTTACCCTGTAAATCCCGGTGCGTGGGGGCTAATCGGCCCGTATAGGTATATTCCGACCCCCCGCCGAGATGGATGGTTACGGACAGCCTTCTACGGTCGAAACAGGCGCCTGATGGCCAGCATCAACAGGTGTCTGGCCCCCATGCTGACCCGCGTGCGGTGGGACAACGGCCAAGGCCTACACGAGGCTGGCGAGCGCATCGAGCATGTGTTCTTCGTCGAGCAGGGCTTCGCCTCCATGGTGGCCTACGCGGACGATGGCGGCAACGGCGTCGAGGTCGGCCTGATCGGGCGCGAGGGTATGATCGGATGCCCGTTCCTACTCGATCCGGAAGCGGCGTCCTACAATCGAGCCATGGTGCAAATGCCAGGAAACGCGCTCCGCATGTCAGCGTCGAAGTCGCGCGACACTCTAGACGCCCCGCCCGTGCTGCGCCGGCTGCCACTCCAGACGTTGGAGGCGTCCATGGCCCATGTTGGTACAAACGGCAGCCTGTAACAGCCGGCACAGCCTGTCACATCGCCTGGGGCGTTGGCTGCTGGTACACGACCGGGTGGATGGGGCCGAACAGGCGCTCACACAGGAGTTCCTGGGCATCATGCTCACAGTGCGGCGGCTGGGGTGACGAATGCCATTGGTTCGGTGCAAACCGCCGCAGTGATTGGCCAGCGGCGCGGCCGCATCACCATCTGCGACCGGCCCGGCTTGGAGGCTGCCGCGTGCAGTTGCTACGGGCGCGTGCAGGCCTTCGCTGGCGCGGTGGCAGCCCGGACCCGTGAAATCCTGGACCAGGCAGACTTCGCTGCATGACGGATCACCTCACGGCTTGCGCGACTGGAACAGCGCAACAGGCGTCCGACCATCCTTGCAGATGATCAGCCGTTGAGGATGCTTTGAACCTTGGCTGCGAGCGAGTTCAGTGCAAAGGGCTTGGTCATGACCTGCATGTCTTCCTCCATCCAGCCATCGCTGGCTGCCGCATTCTCGGCGTAGCCGGTAATGAACAGCACCTTCAGGCCGGGACGTTGCTTGCGGGCCGCATCCGCGAGCTGCCGGCCGTTCATGCCACCGGGCAAGCCGACATCCGTCAATAGGAGATCAATGCGGACCCCGGACGCCACGATGTCCAGGCCAGCTTGGCCGCTCTCGGCATTCAGGACCATGTAGTTGAGGTCCGACAGGATGTCCTGGACGACCATCTGCACGTCAGGCTCGTCCTCGACCAGCAGTATCACTCCATTCGCCGCCGCCGCTAAGAGCGGGACGGCAGTGTCGATTGCCGCCACGCCCGCAGCCGCTCCAAGATGTCGGGGCAGGTAGATCGTCACCGTCGTGCCATGCCCTGGCTCGCTGCGCAGGCGCACGTGCCCGCCCGACTGCTGCACGAAGCCATATACCATGGACAGGCCAAGGCCGGTGCCCTGACCCATCGGCTTGGTCGTGAAGAACGGGTCAAAGGCGCGCGCCAGCACGTCCGGCGTCATGCCGGTGCCCGTGTCAGCCACGGACAGGGCCATGTAGTCGCCCGGCGGCACATCCTGGGGTGGCCACTCCTTCGTCCTCCCGCGCCGGTCGCGCAGCACGGTGTTCGCGGTCTCGATCAGCAGCTCCCCGCCGTCAGGCATGGCGTCACGGGCGTTGATGACCAGGTTGAGCAGCACGTTCTCAAGCTGGTTCGGATCGCACAGGGTGGGCCACGGCGCCTCTGTGAGGCTTGTCACGACCCGGATACCGGGTCCCACCGTGCGGCCGAACAGCTCCCCCATGCCGCCGACCAAGCCGTTCAGGTCCGTCGGCCTAGGGTCGAGCACTTGCTGGCGGGAAAAGGCGAGCAAGCGATGCGTCAGCGTCGCCGCGCGACGGGCTGATCTCATTGCGGTCTCGATGTAGCGGCTGATCTCCGCCGTGTGGCCCTGGGCGGCACGGACGCCCATCAGCTCCAGGCTGCCGGAGATGCCCTGCAGCAGGTTGTTGAAGTCGTGCGCGATGCCGCCGGTGAGCTGGCCGATCGCCTCCATCTTCTGCGATTGGCGCAGCGCCTCCTCGACCCGTTCGCGCTCCTCAGCCTCGGCCTGCAGCCTAGCGTTTGCCACGCTCAGTTCATGGGTGCGCTTGGCCACTCTCGCCTCCAGCGCTTCATTGGACCGGAGCAGCACGCCCTCGGCGTGCTTGCGATCCGTGATGTCCATGATGACGCCGAGCAGGTGGGTGGACAGGTCGCTGCTATGCCTGCCGTCAGGCTGGCCCCGCATTTCAACCCAGCGCACCTTGCCGTTGTCCGCACGGCGGATGCGGAATTGGTCGTGCCATTCCACCCTTGCTTCCATGGCGTGGCGGAGCCCGCTTTCCACGCGGTCGCGATCCTTGGGGAAAACCTGGCCGAGAAGGCTTTCAAAGAGGGGGTGACTCGCGCCGAGCTCTGGATCAGCACGGCCGAAGATTTGATAGTAGCGAGGCGAGCGCACGATCTTGCCTGTGAGCAGGTTGATGTCCCAGTTGCCCAGCATGCCCGCTTCCAGGACAAAACGGAGGCGCTCCTCCCCGCTGCGCACCTCCTGCATGATGCGCAGCCGATCCACCGTAGCGGCCAGCAGGTTGGCATAGCTGCGCAGGAAGGTGATGTCGTCGCCGGTGAACTGGCGGGGCGTGCGGCTGTCGACCTGCAGGATGCCGAAGGCAGGCCGGCCCTTGCCTCCGATGATGAGGACGTTGGCAACCGCCCTGACCCCGTTGTCGGTCAGGAACTTCGGATAGCGGAACCTCGTCTCCTGGTCGATGTCGGGGGAGATCATCGGCTCTCCCGTGTGCAGCGCGGCGCCCTCGGAGGTGTTGTCGGTCACCTTGAGCGTCACCTTGCCCACGACGCCCGGCTTCCAGCCGACGCCTGCGCGGACCAGCAAGGTCTCGCCGTCCTCCTTCAGCTCCATGACCTTGGCCAGTTCCGTGCCCAAGGCGTGTCCGACCAAGTGGCAGGCCTCGGTCAGGATCTCGTCGAGGTCGTCGGACTTCAGCGCGAGTTCCCCAAACTTAGCCAGAATGGTCTCGTGCCGGAGCAGCTCCAGATGATTTTGCCTCTCTGCATCGTTCAAAGGGCGCTCTCCTTTGTGCGGTCCATCAGCCTCTCGGACCGGCACTTGCGCACGAGCTCGTCATCTTCGATCTGCGGCACCGCCGCTGCAGTCCGCAGCAAGTCGCCACTCGTGTCGGCAACGGTGACTATTGAAGCGAAGCTCTGCTCGACGCAGAGCACCTGCTCAATGCGCGTCCCGGCGTTGTGCAGCCCCTGGCCGTTGACCCGCTGCACACGCATTGGCTGCCGGCGGGGCTGCGAGGGTTCGGTCAACGGCAGGACGGATAGCAGCGTGTTCCGGCAGAACGCCGGTGCGTGGTCAGGCATGGCGTATGCACTCCTCGACGAGATGCGGGAGCGCAGGATCGTCTCTCAGCCGCTTGCGCCCGAAGGTCTTTGCAAGCGATGAACGTACCGTATTACATACTTTTAAGTACAATCCAGCTTTCTTCTGCAAAGATATGTTAGGCTGCGAGACTTGGATCATGGTCCGGTTGACACCGGCGCCCCCGCAACAGGAAGTGACGAAGTGCTTGCAGCCGCAGCGTTATGCTGCACCGCAGCAGCGTCGAGCATTCATTATGCAGGCAGGCTGGAATGGCTTAGGCAATCATCAGCCTGTGTCGCCGGACGTGGGCAGGAAGTGCCGGAGAATGCTGACGACCTGGGATGGTGAATAAGGCTTGCGGACCAGAACGTCTCGATGTCCGAGCGGGCCGGCGCCGCTCAGTGCGTCTGGACGGCCGGTGCAGTAGATGGGGTCACCTCACGGTTTGCTCAAAACTGCACGCTAAGCCAAGAACCTAAGTAGATCAGAGGTTTGCACAAACGTCCGTTTGCGGAAAGCATGGCTCGGCGTAGCAAAACATAGGTAAATTCGTTCCATAACCCTCTTGCAGAATCGAGATGAAAGGCAAGCGTCACCTGAAAGACCGTTAGCGTGCGATTCTGAGCAAACGGTGAGGTGACCCCCAAGTAGCCGAGTAAGTGCGTCCTACGCCGCCGCTGCCTGCAGCACCTCGTCCACCACCTCCGG
>CAXTDP010000464.1:0-5090 GCA_964242295.1 uncultured Acetobacteraceae bacterium
CGACCGGCCATCCGCTCGTGTCGCGGACCGGCCATCCGAGCTGTCGCGCTAGACCTGGGCCTCGACCTACTATCTGACCGCGGTGTTCACCAATCCCGTGTCGGCCGACCTGCACCTATCGCGCACTTGGTTCTATGGCAGCATCTCGGCGGCGCTATTGCTCTCAGGCCTGCTCGGCCCCGTGGCCGGGCGCATCATCGATCGCTACGGCGGCCGGGATATGCTGACGGCGACGAACCTGGTCTTTGCCGCCGGGCTGGGGCTGCTGTCGCTCGTCACGGGTCCGATCGGCCTGGTGGCGGCGTGGTTGGTAATCGGCATCGGCATGGGCTTCGGCCTCTACGAAGCGGCGTTCGCGACCGTTGCCGGCCTGTATGGACGCGAGGCGCGCAACGCCATTACCGGCATCACTCTGTTCGCCGGGTTCGCCAGCACGGTTGGTTGGCCGCTCAGTGCCGCGCTGATTGACGCGTTTGGCTGGCGTGAGGCGCTGCTCGGTTGGGCCGCCCTGCATGTGCTGCTTGGGTTGCCGCTCAACCGGTGGCTCGTGCCGCGGTCGCCACCCCCCGCCCCGGTCGCGGCACCCGGCACGCCCATGGTAAATGGTGTGCCTTGGACGATGATCATCCTCGCCGGGGTGTTTGGCGCCACCTGGTTCGTCTCAACGGCGCTTGCCGCCCATCTGCCCCGCCTTCTTCAAGCGATGGGGGCCACGCCCGCGGCCGCCATCGCAGCGGGCGCCCTTGTCGGCCCGGCACAAGTCGCCGCCCGGGTCGCAGAGTTCAGCCTGTTGCGCCACGCCGCGCCCATGATCTCGGCCCGTCTAGCGGCGGGGTTGCACCCGCTCGGGGCGGCGCTGCTCGTGCTGATTGGCGCGCCGGCCGCCGTTCCCTTCGTGCTGCTGCACGGCGCGGGCAACGGAATGCTGACGATCGCACGCGGCACGTTGCCGCTCGCGCTGTTCGGCGCCGCCGGCTACGGGTTGCGCACTGGCCTTCTGGCAGCACCCGCCCGCATTCTCCAAGGCGGTGCGCCGCTTCTGTTCGGCCTGGTGCTCGACAGCGGCGGTCCGCTCGCGGCGCTGCTGCTTACCGGTTCGCTCACAGGTCTGTCGTTGCTGGCGCTGCTGCTTCTCAAGCCTCCCCGACAGCCAGGAACATTGCCAAACGCTTGAAGCGTGGACACGTCAGCATGTCGCTTTAGGCGCGCGATACCATCCCTCTACTGTCCACGATGGGCGCATCGCTCCGGAACATCATCTTGCCAAATATCTGCTTCCAGGCGTGTCTGATCAGGCCGTGACCGTCTGTGAAGTGGCGGCTGGTAACACGAGTGTTGAGTTAGGGCCCGCTAGGCGTGGGCCACCTGATCCACTTGCATCCTGCCGGCGACGCTTCCGAAAACCCGTGAATAGCTGCAAAGTGCTGCTACACAATCCAGAGCGCACGCAGGAGCCGTGGAGTGTCAGGCGATCCTAACCGATACACGATCGGCACAACGCCAGGAACGGCGCAGGGCCAAGCCGATCAGGCAGCTTACAATGCGAACCATAAGAAAAAGAGCGGCGGAGGCTATTACGCACCTCCCTCGCCATTCAAAGCGGCAGAACCATCGCTCCCGAACTATGTGACTAGTCGCCAAACGCCGATACACATTGCTTATAGGAAACCGGACAGTATAGAGGTTCGATTTAAAAAGACAGCTATTGCCCTTATTATGCTGGTAGTCTGCTTCGGAGTCATGCTATACCTACTAAATCTTGCCGTGGCTCACAATCATGGCTACAATGTATATAAACCCGTGAGTATTTCGGCACCGGCTCACCAGATCATGCCGCATACCAACCGGTGATAGTAAAGCCGGCAGCGTGACTACGGAACCTCGACCAGCATGCAGAGCGACGACGACCTTTTTGACGATACCTTGTGCGACAAGGCCATACGATTCCAAAACGGCATGATCGCGGCGGCGACGGGGGGGCACCTTCGACGGCGGCGAACCAGCCTATAAGGATATGCGGACCCTGTTCGCGTCCCGCGCGGATACTAGGCCCAAGCTTCCGGACTTCGTGCGGCGCTGCGGCGACCTCCAACAGTTCTGGGGTTTCATCAAATACGAAAAGGGCACCTACGCCGAGCGCCGGAACCTTCTGGGATGCCTTTCGGCCATTGATCGAATACCTGGAAGCGCAAGACCGAGCGCCAGGCGTGGCGCCAATCTCGGCTGCGCTAGAAGCCTTCGACCCAGAGAACGTTCATGCCGTATGGCAGAAGGCGCTCGATCGACGCTCAACCGATCCGGAGGGCGCGATCACTGCCGCGCGGGCACTGATCGAGACAGTATGCAAACACGTCCTCGATGACCTGAACGAGCCATACCCGGCCGACGCCGATCCGGCGAAGCTTTGGGCGCTGGCGGCCGAGAAACTGAACCTCGCCCCCCCACCAGCAACAGGAGCCGGTATTCAAGGCGATCCTTGGCAACTGCCAGTCAATTGTGAACTACCTGGCGACGATTTGAAACCGGGTTGGGGACGCGCACGGCCAAGGGCGCCGGCCAGTCAAGCCGAAGCCACGGCATGCCGAGCTGGCCGTAAATCTCGCGGGCACGATGGCCGCCTTCCTTGTGTCTACCTGGAAAGAGCGGAACGGGTCGTAACTCTCACGGCTGCGCCTCGGAAAACCTGTGACGCGGCGACCCCGCTATGCCCTCAGAGACCAACCCGGATAGGCTTGTGACCAAGTTTTACACGTATCCTCAACTCACCCCAGCCTCAGCCGTCCGCATCCGCCTGCGATCCTTGCAAGCCGTCCGGCAGCTGGTGGAAGCCCTGGGGCCGCAGCCCCGCCGCCAGTCCGGCGAGCGCGGCGGCGGCGAGCAGCTCCGGCGAGGGCGACCCCACCTGGACAACCAGAGGGCACGACCACATTGGCCGGAAAACCCGGGTTAGGACCAATACGGTTCAGTTAGCGCCGTTAGCGGTCCGGTGATGGTGAGGAAATGGCATGATAGGGACTGCTCGACACTTCGAAAACCGCCTAACTGAACGGTATTGGGGTTAGGACCGGGCTGAGCGGCTGTTGCAGGGCTGACCAGCCGTGGCCTGCGCTGGCTGAGCGCGATGGTGCTCGTCGAGGTGCCGTTCGCCGGCCGTATCTGGGCGTTGCCGGTGCTGACCGCGCTGACTCCGAGCAAGGCTTGGTCCGAGAGGCATGGGAAGCGCCATCGCACCGTGACCGAGTGGGCGCGCTTGATGCTGCTCGCCATCCACCGTTGGCTATCGTTCAGCACGGCGGTGTGTACGTCGAGAAAGGGCTGCACTGTGGCCTGGCTCCAACGCATTTGCTGCCTCTTCGCCATGCAACAGGAGATGATTTCGTCTACTACGGCCTGACCCAACCTCGCTGCTGTGAGCCGCAAAGTAGCGGCGTCCGGCTGCATACCCCAGCAGCACAGCATGGCGAGATGCCCAAACACGTCTCGTATGGGTTGTTCCCGGACTTCCGAGACAACGGCTTAACCGCGTTTGGACTCTGCTGGGACGGAACGCCCCCACCCATACCGCAGGTTTAGGCAGGCAATCGCCCCCGCCGCTCAGAACGCGTATCGCAGCCGGCAATAGGGCATCCGTGCCCGCAGCCGGTCCAGCAATCGCCTGAGCCACTGGCCTTTCCAGCCCGTGCGGTAGCGCAGGTTGGCCTGGCCGTTCTCGCTATGCTTGGCCTCTTGCAAATCGGGGCGCCACAACAGCGCCTCCGCCTTTGGATGCCAGGCCAGGTTGACCTCGTGCAGTGCGGCGTTGTGGGTCAGCATGATGACTTCGCAGGCAAGCTGCGCCTTGGCTGGAGCACTCAGCCGGTCGTCAAGTTCCGCAAACAGCTCCTCCCATGGCGTCTCGAAGCCTTCCCGGACCACCACGGGCGAGAAGTTCAGGTGCGCTTCGTAGCCGGCGGCAACCAGGTCGTTGACGAAGCCGATGCGCTCGGCCACCAGCGCCGTTCGCACGTCCAGCAGCTTGGCGTCGGCGTGCGGCATCAGCGACATGCGGACCCGGGTCCGGCCCTGCGGGTCGTAGGCCAGCAGAGCCGGGTTGACCCACTTGGTCGCGAAGCTGCCCTTGGCGTGGGGCAGGGTGCGGAAGGTGGCCACGAGGTCGCGCACGTTGTCCGAGATCCCGGCGTCCACCGACAGGTCGCCGTTCTCGCCGAGGTCATACACCCAGGCCGCCGGGTCCACCTGGTTGGGCTCCATCTTCGGGCCTTGCGCCTTGGCATGGCGCTGGATGGCGGCACAGACCTGCTCGATGTTGACGAACACCGTCACCGGGTTGCCGTGCCCCTTGCGCCGGGCGACGTAGCAATAGGCACAGGCCATGGCGCAGCCGTTGCTGGTGCTGGGCGCGATGAAGTCGGCGCTGCGTCCGTTGGGACGGAAGGCGAGGCCACGCTTGGTGCCCAGCACCAGCGTGCCCTGCTTGGTTTGCAACCAGTCCCCAGCCTCGCCGTCCCGCACGGCCGGGACGCGCCAGTGAGACACAACCGGTATGCGCTCGGCATTGGGGAAGCGGGCGAGGATCTCGCGCCCGCGGGCGTACTCCTCCACCTCCGGCTCCAGCAGGATCGTGCGTATGTCGAGCAAGTGCCGGGGCAAGGCTGGGGCAACCGTCATACCGTGTCATATGGGTTCAGAGCTGCATGACGCACCGTTGCGGTCGGGAGGGATCGGTTGAACGTTGGTGACAACTTGGACGGTGTGGCACTCGCGCTGCTGGGCGCGCGGATGGGCGACGAGGTGCCGGCGGCTGTGACAAGCTTCACGCTCGTTCACCGGCAGTTCTCAAAGAGATAACCGCAGGGCGCTGTTGGGGCGGCCGGTGTAGCCCTACGTTCTCCCCGTGAGCGGGCAAGGGAGGACGAACCTGGGGCAATCAGCCAGCAACGCGACGGCAGCGCCGGTCGAGACGCTGTCCGGCTTGGTCGAGCGCGTGACCTACCACAACCCCGAGAACGGCTTCTGCGTGCTGCGGGTGAAGGCACGCGGGCAGCGCGACCTCGTGGCCGTGGTCGGGCATGCGGCGGCGATCAACGCCG
>CAXTDP010000465.1:0-5090 GCA_964242295.1 uncultured Acetobacteraceae bacterium
AACTTCCGTATCATCTCGCTCGAAGATCTTCGGATCCTGGCGTGAACAGGGTATATCCTGAAACAGAGGCCTGCCTACCATGACGGAAGCGGGGTGACATCACTGGTCTGGTGCGAAAGACCGGTGTTGGTCGGAGGACGAACCACAGCCACAACGTGTCCGGCAGGGTTCGTCTGACGGAAGCCGTCCTATGTGGCCTCGCGCGTTGCGGGGGCCGCCGGGGTCAAATCCCAGCTATGGCCGCAGTTGGTGGAAAGCGGCTGTAGCCTACTTGCCGCACGCGCCTGCCACGATGAACATGGTCCAATGCAAGAAGCTCAGGAAGCCGTCTTTCCGACACGCCCGCTGGCTGTAATCTTCGACATGGACGGCACGCTGCACGACACGGAGATCGTGTTCCATGAGGCTATTAAAGCCGGGGTCGCCGCGGTCGGCTTCTCCGTCTCTGACACGTTTTGCCACTCCCTGCTTGGTATTCCAGGGGCAGATGGTGACGTCATGTTGCAAGCCCACCTCGGCCTGGGCTTTCCTTACTCGGAGTACACTGGCCACTATCGCCGTCACGTCGCCGCGGCGCTTGCGTCCGCAATTCCATTGAAGTCGGGAGCGATGAAGATTGTGCAGACCGTGATCGAGCAGGGCTTGAAGGTGGCCATCGCTACCTCTGCCGACCGTCGCCGGGCGGAGAAGCAGCTCGAACTGTCGGGGCTCGGCGTCCACATCCCGGTCGTGGTGACGCGGGACGTGCCAAGCCGCATCCAGATTTGTTCCTGCTGGCTGCTGCCCGTTTAGAGATACCCATTGAACGGTGCCTTGCGATCGAGGACTCGTTCAACGGCGTCCGCTCCGCTTATGCTGCCGGAGCAATGCCCGTCATGGTGCCGGATCTGCTGGCCCCCACCGACGAGATCCGTGCAATGTGCGTGCACGTCGGCCGGAGCCTGCGCGATGTTGAGCGATGGTTGGTGGCCCAACTCGACCAGCAGTCGTCCAACAAGGAGGGGCTGTCTCACTCAGGTCGATCTACTACTCGCCTGACCTGAAAGCCGGTCTTGGATTGCTCAAAGCCCGCCGCCTTATAGAACGAGAGCGTGGCCGGCTTCTTTGAACCGGTCATCAGCATAACCTTGTAGCACCCCGCTTCCCAGGCGCGCTCGACGGCCGCGCTCAGAACCGTTCGCCCATACCCTGCTCCTCTATGATCGGCATGGGTAGCGACGTTTTCGATTAGTGCATAAGGCTTGCCGCCGCGGGTCAGGTTCGGGATCACGATGAGCGTGCAGGTCGTGACCAGCACCTCTCCGATGGCCCCCACAAGGATGACGCTGCCCTGGTAGCGTGTCAGGTAGTCGAGGACGGCGACGGCGTTCTCGGGCGTGCAGCGCGCATCGTCCGGGTTGAGGTGGACATACAGGTCGAGAAGACGTGGCAGGTCGGTCCGATTGGCAGGCCGAATCACAAGGTCGGGCATTTCATGATCGTACCTTGGTCGGCTTGTCGCGAACAGCCGCTATGGGTCGTATCCGGACATATCGGGCGCGGCGTTCAACATGGGATGCGATGCCCGACTGTCCCGTTGGGTTCAGCTACCGGGTGGCAATGCCGAGACTCTCAGGTCTGATCCGGAACGGCGCCAGCACGGTATTACCGCTGCAGGTGAACCTTTGTAGGCGGCCAAGGCTCACGAAAAACAACTCTTTGTCGTGAGTTGTCGGCGTGCGTGCCAAAACGGGCACTTTCCCTCACGACAACCCCGTAGCAATCAGTTGACGGATAACCTGCTCTGTTCGAGGTTGTCGTGAGCAGGTTGGAGGCCGGTGAGTGACGGAGCTGGTGGGCTACGCCAGGGTGTCCACCCGCGAGGAGCGGCAGGTGTTCGACCGCCAGGTGGACGCGCTCAAGGCTGCCGGGTGCGGGCGCGTCTTCGAGGACCGCGGCAGCGGTGCCAGCACGGAGCGGGCCGGCTTGAAGGAGTGCTTGGGCTACCTGCGAAAGGGCGACGTGCTGGTCGTGCTCGACCTCGACCGCCTGGGCCGCCTGGGCCGCCTGGCCGGCGAGCTGATA
Source organism: uncultured Acetobacteraceae bacterium (assembly GCA_964242295.1). GTDB lineage: Bacteria > Pseudomonadota > Alphaproteobacteria > Acetobacterales > Acetobacteraceae > DASWOJ01. The sequence goes on from CAXTDP010000465.1 coordinate 2,065, forward strand.
CGCCTTGTAGACGAGTTGGAGGCCAAAGGGGTTGGCTTCCGCGCGCTGAACGCCTCGTTTGACACCACGACGCCCATGGGCCGCGCCTTCCTGCAAATCCAGGCAGCGTTTGCCGAGATGGAGCGCAACGTCATCCGCCAACGGGTGAAGGAAGGCATCGCCGCCGCACGCGCTCGCGGGCGCAAGGGTGGCCGCCCCCGCCTGATGACGCCGGAACGCCTGCGCTACGCCCAGCACTTGATGGCGGACAAAAGCCGCAGCGTCCCCTCGATCTGCCGCGAGTTGGGCGACGTGCCCGCGAGCACGCTTTACCACTACCTGCACGCGGATGGCACGCTCAAGGGGCCAGGCGTCAGACTGCTCGGGACAGTTACCGCCGGGGAAGGGCAGGGAGCTTATTCCTGAACCAACGCTTTAACGGGGACCGTGCCAACCTGACCGGCCGCGCGCGGCAGATCATCGCCGAGGCTGCCACGACTACCACCCGGGTGCAGACCACCCGGAACGAGGTGCAGGGCAACGCCGACCGCTGCGGCGCGCACGCCGTGCAAGCAGAACTGGTTCGCCGCGGCATGTTGCAAGCCGCAATCAACATCCAGAACCTCGGCAACGCCGATCCGCTCGTGCCCACGTCGGCGGGCGTGCGCGAGCCTCAGAACCGGCGCGTCGAGATCATCCTGCAGTAAGCGGGAAGTAGGGCCGGAGCACGTCCGACCGGCGCAGGTTCGTTTTGGGTCGATGACGTTGAAGATGGCGGTTGGGATCACAATCCTTGGCGGCAGTCCCTATGAGCGTGGCGCCTTTAAGTAGTCCAGCCACCACCTGACCGGCTCCGGCTCTTTCTCCGGTTGCTCCACCCTCGGCGGTGCCGAAACCCGCCGCGGCTTGGCCTGTGCCGCCGCTGCGACCTGTGCCTGTTGCAGGGCGTCCCGCTCGGCCGCGACACGCTGTAGCTCGGCGCGCAGCCCTGCCATCGCGGCCTCCCGCTCTTCAACGGCGTCCCGTGCCGCGCGGGCGGCCTGTTCGGACCGGGCCAGCGCCGCTTGCACGCTGGCGATGGTGGCCTGCGCCTCGGCCAAGGCCTGCTCGGTGCGTTGCCGGGCTTCCCGCTCACCCGCCAGCTCCCTGTGCCCGTCGCCTACGGCGCGGCTGGTCGTCACACGCTCGACGGGCACCTCGCCGTTCCGAGCAAAGCGCGCCCGGCGCTGAGACCCAGCTAGAGGGGAGGTGGCCGTGCTGGCTGGCTGGCCCTGGCCGACCGAGGTCTTGGTGCCCAGCCTGCCGAGTGCCAGGCGCATCTGTTCTTCGATGGAGGTGTCGTCAGGTTCGTCGTCGCCACGCCGGAGTGGCATGTTGGTGTCAGGCATGGGCTGCTTGGTCTCCGCTGTCGGCGCGCTGGCATCGGACCGCCCGGATTCGCGCTTCCCGGCGATGCTGCGTCGCACAAAAGTTAACTTACCATTCCGCCTGGCTGCGGTAGAGATAGCTTGCAACATGACCCCTGGTCATGTCTGCAGGACGTTTTCCTCCCTAAACTTAGCGGCTCCCCTCGGGGGCCGCCGCTTTTCTTTGTCACAAATGACGCAAATATGCGCCCGCGTGTCAAGAAACGTCCCTGTGCGGTGGTGCAGCTCCAACGGTCACGATGCTGCTACGCGCGCCCACGTCGCGCCGCACTAACGTAGTCCGACGGGCAGTTCGCCCGCATCTCCTGTTAGGCCGGGGCTGGTCCCATTCCTCATCCGGCCGGTTTACGCCACCGCTCCATCCGCTGGCAGAACGTCCCTCCGAACCCTTCCTTCATTCAAAATGAACAGTTCTTAACTCGCCTTGGGCCGCTTCTGCCTAGTATCCGCTTCGGCCATGAGATCACAACAACTCCGGGCCAGCATGAGGCTCCTGGGCTGGACCGCCTCAACCCTGGCGGCGCAGCTTGGGTGCGACCGCAGTGTCGTGACGCATTGGATAAGCGGGACTTCGCCAGGCGGTGTGCCACCAGCGGTTGCCGAGTGGATCAGGCAGCGCGCCAATGCAGCCATGGCGCTTCCGGCTCCGCCGCCTTTAGTGTGGCGGGCAACCGGAGCGAGCCAGGAATATGCATTAGGCTCTGCCGTCATACACTGACCCGGCGTCCTGGTCTGCGCCCTCAGCGTCCATTTAATGGGTCCATTCTGGCGCTTTCACCTGAAACACCGCACAGGCCTTCAACCACTGCGTGAACCACAATCCGTCCGACTAGCGAAATGAGTGTGAACGACGTCAAAGGTACCACAACACATGAATGATGACGACCTTTCGTCGGCCGAGGCCCGCCTCATTGTTCTGGAAATGTCAGTGGCAGCGCTCATCGCGCAACTGCCTCCCCAACCCTTGGAAGAAGTAGCGAGCATGCTGTGCTTCATTGCCGACGCGACCGACGACATAGAGGAGGTCGCGTCAAGCACCGGGGAACGACAGTTGGGCCATGTCGGCCACTGGGCGGGCGAGATGCTCCACCGCGTGATGGTGTCGCGGAAAGCGTCACGCCTCGACACGTCGGTGCCGACACCCGTATCGCGGGCTTGACCCGACCAAAGTCACGCGCAATCCACAGCATCCTGCCTTTGCCTGCGCACGCCTGTTTAGTGTGGCTGGCCGGCAAAGGTCCATCACATGGCACCGAACACGCCAAGGAACTTATCTTCGAAGTCACAAGCTGACCTATGTTCCCAGCGTATGTCTCCGACACCCAGAATGGCAGTTCGCTCCCGTTGTCCATTGAAGGCCGCCCCCGGAAGCGCCCGTCCAATGAGCAGAGTGTAGCCATACCCAACTCACGCGCAGTCATGATGTCGCGGCATCGGTCACGAAGCAGAAAGCTTCTTGCCCCGAGTTGCCTGTTCAGCCCGCGCTTTCCATGACGCCAGGTCAGATGCCTCGCTGAACATCACGCGTACGCCGCTGCCGCCTTGACTCACACGGATCTTGCCCCCCTTCCGCGCCTTGTGCTCGGCCAGCCATGCCATGACCTCCGGGTCTTCGCTGGT
>CAXTDP010000466.1:0-5078 GCA_964242295.1 uncultured Acetobacteraceae bacterium
CATGATGCCCCTGGTCGCCGGCCGCGCGTTGCTGCGCCGCGCCCCCCTGGACCGCCCGGTGCCGGCCCTGCTGGACTGCGTGCATTGGGCGCGGGTGCTGGCCGCGGCGACCCAGGACCGTGAAGGCGTGGGCGACGCGGCCGGGCTGTCGGCGCAGGCAGCCGGGATCGAGGCAAGGCTGGCAAAGCTGGCCGGAAACAAGGATGCGCCGGAGCCTGGCGCACCCGGCGCACCCGGCGCCGCCACTGCTGACATCGGCGGCGTGCAAGCCGCGCTGGACGGTCTGGATCAGTCCGTCACCCTTCTCGCTGAGCGGCTGCGAGTCGGCGCCCTGGATGGGTTCGCGCTCCTCCCCTGAGGCCGTGCAGGTGGTCTGGCCGGCGCCTCGCCCGGATTGTTCAGGTCACGCTTTTGCCTGCCCCTGTTGCCGGGCGGGACGCCGCGCCGCGTCCCCGATCAACGCAACCAGGGCGCGGAGCCTAGGGCAGGGGGATGGCACCCTGCCAGGCGCGCTGTCGCGATCCATTCGCGCCCACAAATCCCAAAACCCTTGACGGCCCTGCCTACGCTGTCCGTTCGGCCCGGCGCTCAACAAGTCCAAGGCGCACTCAGCTTCCGTTGAGCAAAGAACCTGCACAGGATCGATCTTGTGCAACATATGTGCAAAGCCTGAAGCGTATGCCTAAAAAACACTCATTTATCTGTATACTGCAAGTATAAGCCTCACCATTGCAGCATACTGCAGTGCAACAGTTTTCTGTTGCATGCTCTTTAGGCATCAACCTACAGTTTGGTTGAGCGCACACCGGGCATTCCGGTCGCGGAGGCATGATGCAGCGGAAAAACCATCTCAATGTTCTGCGGATCCTGGCCCTGGCCGGAATCGCATCGGCTACCCTCCCCTTGGCGGCGCAGCCGGCCCATGCCGCAGGCGTCCTCACCGTCGCCATGACCGCCGGCGACCTGCCCGTCACCACCGGCAACCCCGACCAAGGCTTCGAGGGCTTCCGCTTCGTCGGCTGGAACCTGTATGACGCCCTTATCAACTGGGACCTGTCCAAGTCCGACAGATCGTCGGACATCAAGCCCGGCCTCGCCACCGAGTGGCACGTTGACCCGGCCAATCACAAGCGCTGGCTGTTCACCCTGCGCCAGGGCGTGAAGTGGCATGACGGCTGCGACTTCACCGCCGACGACGTGGTGTGGAACTTTAAGCGGATCAGCGACCAAAAGTCGCCGCAGTTCTTCATCCAGCAATTCGCCCTGGCCCGCGCCTACCTCACCAACTACGACGGCATCGAGAAAGTGGACGACCACACCGTCGCCATCACCACCAAGTTCGAAGAATCCCTGTTCCCCTACGACATGTCCTACGTGCTGATGATCAGCCGCTGCCGGGCCGAGGCGCTGAACCTGAACTGGGATGCCTACGCCGCGCAGCCCTCGGGCACCGGCCCTTACCGCTTCACCAGCTCAACGGCGCATGAGCGCATGGAGATGGCGCCGAACACCGCCTACTGGGACAAGGCCAGGGTGCCCAAGCAGGATAAGCTGGTCCTGCTGCCCATGCCGGAGGCCGCGACCCGCACGGCGTCGCTGCTCTCGGGCCAGGTGAACTTCGTCGAGGCCCCGGCTCCCGATGCCGTCCCGGTGCTGAAGCGGGCAGGGATGCAGATCATCACCAACACCTACCCGCACAACTGGCCCTACATCCTGAACTTCACCCGCGGCCCGTTCACCGATCTGCGGGTGCGCCGCGCCGCCAACCACGCCATCAACCGTGACGACGTCGTGGAACTGGTCGGCGGCATGGCGACGCCGGAATACGCCGAGGTGCCGCCGTCGCTGCCCTACTACGGCAAGCCGATGACCTACCCCTACGACGTCGCCAAGGCGCGCGCCCTGCTCAAGGAGGCGAACTGCCTGCCGTGCAAGGTGACGCTCGCGATCTCGACCTCCGGCTCCGGCCAGATGCAGTCGCTGCCGATGAACGAGCTGGTCAAGCAGCAGTTGGAGGACGCCGGCTTCCAGGTGACGCTGAACGTCATGGACTGGAACGCGCTGCTCGACGTCAGCCGATCCGGCGTGCCGAAGTATCCGAACGTGGACGGCCTGAACGCCTCGCGCGGCCTGCTCGACCCGGTCAGCGCCATCATCAAGCCGGTCAGCACCGCCTACTGGTCGCCCGCCGGCAGCAACTGGGGCCACTTCGGCACGCCGGAGGCGGACGCCTTGGTCAAGCGGATCTTCGAGGAGTTCGACCCGGAGAAGCGCATGGAGCTGCTGACCAAGCTGCACGAATACGAGTCCGAGCAAGCGCTGATGATCTTCGTCGTGCACGACCTCAACCCGCGGGCGCTGTCGCCCAAGGTGCACGGCTTCGTCCAGGCGCAGAACTGGTTCCAGGACCTGACGCCCATCACCGTCTCGCCGTAGGGCGGGGTCAGTGCCCTTCCCGCTGCATCGGTCTGGCTTCCGTCATGGGGGCCAGCAAAGCGGCGCGGCAATCCAGGAGCCGCACCGGACACCCCTGTCGGCCCACGGTTTGCATCTTGGCAGCACGCTCGCGATGACAGCCAACGGCCGCATGCGGCTGGCATGACGGGGCCAAGCTAGGAGACGCCATGTTCGGCTATGTCGTCCGCCGCATCCTGTTCGCGATCCCCATCGCGATCGGGGTCAGCATCGTCTGCTTCTCCCTGGTTTACCTGGCGCCCGGCGACCCGCTGCAGACCGTGCTGCCGCCCGACGCGACCGCGGAAACCATCGCCATCGTCAAGCACGCCTACGGCTTCGACCGGCCGATCCCGGTGCAATACGGCATCTGGCTGTGGCACGTGCTGCACGGCGACTTCGGCCGGTCCATCTCCACCCAGCGCCCAGTGGTGCTGGAGGTGATCGGCTCCCTGTCCAACACCGGCATCCTGGCGCTGTTCGCCGTGCCGGTGTCGTTCGCCGTCGGCTACGCGATGGGCGCGCTGGCCGGCTGCTTCCCGGGCGGCATCGTGGACCGCATCGTCACCGGCGCCGCCGTCGTGGGTGTCAGCCTGCCAAACTACTGGCTCGGCCTGGTGCTGGTGATCCTGTTCGCGGTCGAGTTCATGGTGCTGCCCGCCAGCGGCATGGGCCAGGCGGGATCGGGGGCGTTCAGCCTGCTCGACTGGCGCGACGCCCGCTTTCTGGTGCTGCCGGTCATCACCCTGACCATGATCCCCATTGGCATCATCGCCCGCACCACCCGCGCCGCAGTGGCCGAGGTGCGCGGCCAGGACTTCGTCACCACCCTGCGCGCCATGGGCCTCGATGAATCGGCGGTGATCCGCCACGTACTCAAGAACGCCTCACCCCAGGTGCTGGCGGTGATGGGCCTGCAATTCGGCTACCTGATGGGAGGCTCGATCCTCGTGGAAACCGTGTTCACCTGGCCCGGCAGCGGCTTCCTGCTGAACAAGGCCATCATCAACCGCGACATCCCGGTCTTGCAGGGGACGATCCTCGCCTTGGCGCTGGTGTTCGTCGCCACCAACCTGATCGTGGACCTGCTGCAAGCAGTGCTCGACCCGCGGATACGCCGGGCATGAGGGCGGTCACCGCCGGAGCCGCCCCGGACGCCGCCGCGGACGCCGCCCTCGACGGAGCACCCGCCACCCAGGTACGCGGCTACTGGCAGTCAGTGCTGCGCCGGCTGAGCCGGGACTGGATCACCCTCGGCTTCGGCGCGGTCGTCCTAGCCATCCTGCTGCTGGCGATATTCGCGCCGCTGGTGGCGCCCTTCGACCCCTACCAACAGAGCGTCATCGGCCGCCTCAAGCCATTCGGCTGGCGCGGCCATCCCTGGGGCACCGACGAGCTGGGCCGCGACATGATGAGCCGCCTGATCTACGGCGGTCGCATCTCCCTGCTGATGGGCTTCGCGCCGGTGCTGGTGGCCGTCGTGATCGGCGGCACGCTCGGCGTGGTCGGCGGCTTCGCCGGGCGGTTCGCCAACGCGGCGATCATGCGCACCATGGACGTGTTCTACGCTTTCCCCTCCATCCTGCTGGCGGTGGCGATCTCCGGCGCGATGGGCGGCGGCATCACCAACGGCATCCTGTCGCTCAGCCTGGTGTTCATCCCCGCCATGTGCCGCGTGGCCGAGACCGCGACGGCGCAGGTCAAGAACCTCGACTACATTGAGGCCGCACGGGCCAGCGGCGCCGGCACCCTGACCATCATCCGGCACCATGTCCTCGGCAACGTGCTGGGTCCGGTGTTCATCTATGCCTCCAGCCTGGTCAGCGTCAGCATCCTGCTCGCCTCCGGCCTGTCGTTCCTGGGCCTGGGCGTGCAGCCGCCGGAGCCGGATTGGGGCCTAATGCTGAGCACCCTGCGGCAGTCCCTCTACGCCGACCCCATCGGTTGCGCCATGCCTGGGGCGGCGATCTTCGTGACTTCCATCTGCTTCAACCTGGTCAGCGACGGCGTGCGCGCCGCGATGGACGTGCGCGGATGAGCGCGACAACGAGCGCGACCCTGGCCGACCCGCACGTGGACGCCCGCGACCGCGGCGGCCCCGGCCAGCCCATGCTGATCGCCACCGGCCTGCAGCGCCACTTCCGGGTCAAGGGCTGGCAAGGCGCCGTGGTGCGCGCCGTGGACGGCGTCTCCTTCACCCTGTTCAAGGGCGAAACCCTGGGCGTCGTCGGCGAATCCGGCTGCGGCAAGTCCACCCTGGCCCGGCTGCTGCTGCACCTCGTTCGTCCCGACGCCGGCGAGCTGGTGTTCGACGGCGAAGTGGTGGACGCGCCCCGCGGCATCACCGTCGCGCAGTTGCGCCGCCAGGTGCAGATGGTGTTCCAGGACAGCTACTCGTCGCTGAATCCCCGGATGCCGGTGCAGGACAGCGTCGCCTTCGGCCCGATGGTGAACGGCGCCGGCCGCGCCGAGGCCCGCCGGGTCGCCCAGGACATCCTGGTCAAGGTCGGCCTACGCCCTGACCTGTTCGGCCCACGCTACCCGCACGAACTCTCGGGCGGCCAGAAGCAGCGCGTCAACATCGCCCGCGCCCTGGCGATGGGTCCGCGCATGGTGATCCTGGA
>CAXTDP010000467.1:0-5075 GCA_964242295.1 uncultured Acetobacteraceae bacterium
CATCAGCCGGTCCGTACCAGAAAGGGTAAGAGCAGCCTACCGCTCCCCAACCAGCCAAGTGCACCAACGCCCCTGATCCCTGCACCACGCTGATCAATGCGGATGTTCCGACTTCAGCGGGCTCCCGATTGATCGCTTGTTCAAACATTCCCGGCTTCGTGCAACAAAGGCGTCGAGTGTCCAGGCACCCCCACCGGCTACGGCAAGATAAAGAAAGATAAAGCAGAACAGGACCGCGACATCGCCACCGTTGGCGAGGGGATACAAGCCTTTCCCAGCGTGTCCCATGAAGTAGGCGACCGCCATGAGGCCGCTCAGAAAGAAGCTCCAGGGCCGGGTATATAGGCCGACCAGCAGGAACGGCGTCGCAACCACCTCCAGCACTCCCGCAAGCCCAGCCAGTGAAAGGTGCTGATAGCCCGGCACAGGAGGGATTGGAAAGCTGATCAGCTTCTGCAGTCCATGCTGTAAGAAAATGAGTGCTGTCATAATGCGGAGCAAAGCCAATGCCCGGTTACTCCATGGCTGACGCACATTGCCGAACAATTACTAGCCCTTCCCGAAGCCTCTCCCGGGTATTCTAGCCCGATGACATCTGCAAGAGCTTAGACCTATCTACCATGAGCAGTGGCAAGAATGTGCGGAGCGGAAGGGATACGATCGTGCAAGATGGGGTGCCGGCCCGGTGGATGGGCTTTTCACGAGTAAGTAAGCGCCTGCTCGCGGCCGGCATCTCGCTGATGGTTGTCCTGGTCGCCGCAGTCAGCCTGACGGTTTGGCAACTGCACACGGACGCCCTGACCGACGCGCGCCAGAATGTCGGCAAGCTGGGCATTGCCATATCGGAGCAAGCATCACGCTCAATGCAGGCGGCCGACCTGGTGCTGGAGGACCTGCGCAAGCAGTTCGTGGCGGAACGACTCGACTCGGTCACGGCGTTCAAAGACAAGCTTGCCGACGAAAGCTTGCATCGCTTCCTGCTGGACCGCTCTGACGCTTTAAAACAGGTGGATGCCTTCACCGTCATCGCAGCAGATGGCAAGCTTGTGAACTACTCGCGGCAGTGGCCGGTGCCGCCGACCGACTTGGCTGACCGGGACTATGTCGCCTACTTTCGCAGCCATGATGTGCCCGGGACTTTCGTCAGCAGGCCGGTGCAGAACCGGGGTGACGGAGGCTGGACTGTCTACCTCGTGCGCCGGGTGAACAGCCCGTCAGGCGAGTTCATCGGCATGGTGCTGGCTGCGATCGACCTGAAGTATTTCCAGGAGTTCTTCAAGGCGCTGACCGTCGGCGCTGGTACGACAGTGACCTTGCTGCGCAATGATGGCACTGCGCTGACAAGCTATCCCGCTACGGCGAAGATTGGAGAGGTGCTGCCAGCCATCTCCCCCTGGTACGAGATCATCAAGTCCGGACCTGGCGTGTTCACCACCCAGGGCGTGCTCGCCCCCGGGATGCGGATCGTCTCTGTCCACCCGCTGGGCGACTACCCATTAGTCATCAATGTCAGCGTGGCGGAGAGCGATGCGCTGACGCTCTGGAGGCGGATGGGAGTGGTGGTCGGCACCTGCACTGTCCTCGGCGTCTTGGCCGTTGCAGTGCTGCTATGGGCGCTGGTGTTGCAGTTCCGACGGCTGGAGGCGCAAGCCGCCGAGTTATCGGCCAGCCAGACGCAACTGGCGGAGCGGTCAGCCGCGCTGCAAGCGGCGTTGGGCCACATGAGCCAGGGCATTGTCATGGTCACGGCGGCAGGCGTTGTCGCGGTTTGCAACCAGCGCGCCATCGACATGCTTGGCCTCTCGCCGGAGCTGATGACGTCCCGGCCCGACTTCGACCGGGTCGTCGCCCACCAGCAGATGCTGGGCGAGTTCATCCACGAGGTGCCGGACTCCTGCGTGCTCAGCTTCGAGGCGGCAATGGCCGGTCCCACGACCTATGAGCGGACGCGGCCCAACGGCTGCGTGCTTGAGGTGCAGACCGTCCCCATGCAAGGCGGCGGCATGGTCCGCACCTTTACCGACATCACCGCGCGCCGCCTTTCGGAGCAGCGGGTGCAGTATCTGGCCCACCATGACGGCCTGACCCGGCTGGCCAACCGGACCGTGTTCCAAAACCGCCTGCACCAGCTGATCAGCGACCAGGCTCATGATCCGAACCACGGTCCAAACCGCTTGGCAGTCTTTTATGCGGATTTGGATGGCTTCAAACTGGTCAACGACACACATGGCCATGGCGTGGGCGATGACCTGCTCGTAGCGGTGGCCGGCCGCCTACAGGCCGCGGTGCGCGATACAGACACCGTCGCGCGCATGGGCGGCGACGAGTTCGCCATCGTGCAGCCACTCAGTGGCCCGCACAGCAATCCCGTCGCGCTCGCCGCTCGTCTGCTCGCTGCGGTCAACGAGCCGTTCCTGCTTGGGGAGGTGCGATGCTCCGTCGGCCTATCGATCGGGATCGCCCTGTATCCGGATCACGCGACGGGGGCAGAGGAGCTGCTGCGGAACGCCGATACCGCGCTATACCGGGCTAAAGCGGGCGGCAAGCGTACGTTCCGCCTGTTCGACCCGGCACTGGACTGCGGTCAACGGTTGCGGTTCCTGCTGGAGCAGGACTTGGCGCGAGCGCTGCCAGACGGCCAACTCTTTCTCGAATACCAGCCCATCGTCGATGCCGAGACCCTGAGGATCGTCCGTTATGAGGCATTGCTGCGCTGGCAGCACCCGGTGCGGGGCCTTGTCGGGCCGGGCGAGTTCATCGGCGTCGCAGAGGCGTGCGGCCTGATCGTCCCCATGGGCCTGTGGGCGCTGGAGACAGCCTGCATGGAAGCGGCAACCTGGCCGGACGGGATTGGGGTCTCGATCAATCTGTCCCCCTTGCAGTTCCTCCGGGGGAACCTTGCCGAGCAGGTTGAGCAGGTCCTCCTGCGGACCGGCCTAGCCCCGACACGGCTGTACTTGGAAGTGACCGAGGGCGTGCTGCTGGAAGGCACCACGCTGGTCGTGCAAGCGATGACACGGCTGAGGTGTCTCGGCATCCGGTTCAGCCTGGACGACTTCGGCACTGGTCATGCCGGTCTGACCTACCTGCGATGCTTCCCGTTCGACGCTCTCAAAATCGACAAGTCTTTCGTCCAGGATGCAGGCAGGCAGGACGTCGCGGGGCAGCCCGGGTCACGAGCGCTTCTGGCCGCCATCAGGGCCATCGGTGCCGCGTTCAGTCTGGAAGTCGTGGCTGAGGGTATCGAGACCGAAGCCGAACTCGCGTTGGTTCGCGAACTGGGCTGCGGACAGGTGCAAGGTTTCCTGACCGGCCGACCCAGCCCGGCCGCAGCGCTCATGCCCCGCAATGCCCGCCTACCACGCCGGCCCAGGCTGGCCCTGGTTCACCCTTCGTAGCGCAGGACGTGCAGGCCGGCGTTCCAATCGGACAGGTAGATGACCCCGTCTGTCTGCACGTTCACATCGCAGGTCTGCGGCGCGAGGGCGTTGCCAGGGCGAGGGTCTAGAATGCGGGTGGGTGGAGGTGCGACAAAGCGGTCGATCTCCTGCGGAGTGTGCGGGTCCTTGATGTCGAAGATGCGCAGGCCGGCGTTGTGGTAGGTGGCGAACAGCACTTGCTCGCTTTGAAACGTTTCTGGCCGGTTCTCATGCAGGTTGTGTGGCCCGAAGTTCTCGCCGGGCCGGCAGAATTCCTGCTCGGCTGGCGTGGGCAGGGTCGCAATCGAGACCGGATTTGATGGGTCGCGCACATCATAGACCCAGGTGTAGCTGAGCCCCTTGGAGCAGGCGAAGCTGTTGGACTCGTCGAGCACGATGGCTAAGCCGCGACCGGGCAGCGGCAGCGGCGTATGGGTGCCGCCAGGGTAGGGCGGTGCAGTGTTCACGTGCGACAGCAGCGCCGGCCGGGTTGGGTCAGCCAGGTCCAGGATGGTAAAGCCGCCATCACGCCAAGCGGCATAGCCCAGTGTTCCGCCTACGATCATGTGATGTAACGCAACGCGGCGGTTCTTCCAGGACGGTACCTCGCCCCCCTCGCGCCACATGCCTGGCAGCCACCAACGACCAGCTATCTGCGGCCTACTCGGCTCCTGCATGTCCACTATCACCAGGATGTGGTCGGTGAAGCCGTCCAGGTGTGCTGCGACATAGGCGTAACGGCCGCCAGCATACCATAGCCGGTTAATGCCGATGCCGGGCATGTCCAGAAATGCAATCTCCCGAGGCACCGCCGGCTTCTGGATGTCATAAACGCGCAGGCCGGCCGCGAACTCGCGGCCCTTCACGCCCTCGGCAAAGGAGTTTCTATAGTAAGACAGGTTGGGATTGTAGCCCTGTAAGGTTGGGATGTTGGCGCCGTTGGCAACGAGCAGGAGGTCGCCGTTGCTTTGTAGGTGGTGGGATCGCGTATTGGGGCCATTGGTGATGAAGTTGACCGGCTTGGGGACGGTCGGGTCCGATACGTCCATCACGGTGAAGCCGTTGCTGAACATATGGCCGACGATCAGGTGCCTGCGGCTGACCATGACCTGCACGCCGTCCGGGCGCCCGCCCTGGTCGCTGTACGCAAGGTGGCGGATGCGGCTGGTCGGCTGCGGCCCGGCCGCCTGAGGGTGGGCAGCGCGGGGACAGGCGGCCATGGCGGCAAAAGCGGTCAGAGTGGCCAGATTGGACCTGCGGGTCAGAAGCACGACACCCTCCCATAAAGCGTGAACCCTGATGGTAGAGGGTGTAACGTCGTTATCCGAAAAGTCGGGGCGGAGCGAGCTAAACCGCTCTGAGACTCTCGAAAACCCCATGCTTTGGGTCAACCGGCCAAGGGTTGTCTGAGCGAATGGACCCCGGCGTATTCGGGGCGACTGCAGCGGGGCGTTGGTGCACTTGGCCGGCGAAGATCGAGAAGGCTCCTAACCCCAAGCAGCTATGCCATAACCGACAGGCAACGGACAGAGTCCGGGCGTCCGGCCGCCAGCATCCGGTTCAGCACCGCCACGCCGATGGCAGCTTCGGACTGCTGGGCGGCAAAGCCGCGGGCTCGCAGCCGTGGTCCGATCAGCGCTTTGTAGCGGCCCATCG